>NZ_CAUVXG010000008.1:60582-80874 GCF_963555885.1 Protofrankia sp. Cr2 | reverse complement strand
TCGTGTTCATGCTCGGCATGACCAGCCTGCTCACCGACCTGTCCACCGAGATGGTCACCGCGGTCCTACCGCTGTATCTCGTGCTTTCTCTCGGCTTCAGTCCGTTACAGGTAGGTGTCGTCAATGGCCTCTACCAGGGTGTGAGCGCGGTGGTCCGGCTGGCGGGGGGCGTGGCTTCGGACCGCCTCGAACGACACCGTGACGTGGCCGCGGCGGGGTACGCACTGTCGGTGCTATCCCGGCTCGCCTTGCTCGTGCCCGGCGGCTCGGCCACGGTCGTCTCCGGTTCGATCGTGGTCGACCGGGTGGGTAAAGGCATCCGCACCGCACCGCGGGACGCGTTGTTGTCACTGGCCGCCACCGATGGCGACCTTGGACTTGCCTTCGGAGTGCACCGGGCCATGGACACCTTCGGCGCGATGCTCGGCCCGGTGGCGGCATTCGCCGTGCTGTCAACCGTTCCCGGCGGCTACCACCTCGTCTTCGCGGTCAGCGCGTGCGTCGGTGTGATCGGCCTGGCCGTTCTGCTGTCATTCGTCGACCGGCGCCCGGCTTCAAAGCCCTCACCCCAGCCGTTACCAGCGACGTCACCAGCGACATCACCAAAAATGACATCGCGTGACATCGCGGCGGCCGTGACCGACCCCCGGCTGCGCCGGATCCTGGTGGCCGGCTGCGTACTGGCGCTGGCGACCATCGGCGACGCGTTCATCTACCTCCGCCTGCAGCAGACGCTGGAGATCACACCGGCGATGTTCCCCCTGCTCGCGGCCGGAACGTCCGGCACGTACCTGCTCGCCTCGGTTCCGCTCGGTCGGCTGGCGGACCGGATCGGACGTGCCCGGGTGTTTCTCGGCGGCTTCGGAGCCCTGCTGGGCGTCTACGCCACGCTGCTCTCCCCGGTGCGGGGAATGACCGCGTTACTGTGCTGCCTGGGTTTCCTCGGCCTGTACTACGCTGCGACCGACGGCGTCCTGTCCGCACTCACCAGTGCCGCGCTACCCGCTGGCGCCCGTACCACCGGCCTCGCGCTGGTGCAGACCGGCGTGTCGCTCGGTCAGCTCGCGGCATCGTCCGTCTTCGGCGCGCTGTGGACGGTCGCAGGTGTGGAAACCGCGTTGACGGCGGCTGCCGTATTCCTCGCCGTCGCGCTTGCCATTGCATGGTCAGCCCTGCGGAGGACGACGTGACCGCCACCACCAGAGCACCAGCCGAATCAACGACGCCACGGCGCAACCGACGGCGCCGGCGGGCAGCGTTCGCGGCGGTCGTGCTGTGCTCCGTGGTGGCGACGGTCGGCTATGGCATCGCCGTCTCCCGCCGCTCGTCCCCGGTGGTGGCCCAGGACTCAAGCCTGCGCCCGGTCGACCTGACCTCGGTCCTCGCCACCCCGGTGGTCGTCTTCCGCAGTAGCGAACGGGGACCCACCTACGGCGAGGTGTCCGTGGCGAAACTCGACGACCTGGGCGGTCCGCATGTCGTGACAAGCCTGCAGTGCGACCGCGTCGACATGGTCGCGACGGTGGGGTTGTGTCTGGCCGCGAGCCCGGGGATCTACACCAATTACAAAGCGTTCACGTTCGACGCGAAGATGCGGGTGCAGCACGGCTTCAACATCGTGGGCATTCCGAGCCGGGCCCGTCTGTCGCCCGACGGCCGGTTGGCCGCGGTGACCACGTTCGTGTCAGGCCACTCCTACGCCACGGGCGGCTTCTCAACCGCCACCACGCTCTACGACGTCTCCGCCGGACGAGAGATCGGTAACCTCGAGTCGTTCTCCGTCACCAGGGACGGCAAGGAGATCCACCCCACCGACGCGAATCTCTGGGGAGTGACCTTCGATCGCGACGATGACCGCCTCTACGCGACGCTGGCCACCGGTGGCCAGACGTATCTCGTGGTCGGCAGCATCAGGGCACGGACACTGCGTACCCTGACGACCAACGTCGAGTGCCCGTCCCTGTCACCGGATGGAACCAGGATCGCCTTCAAGAAACGTGCCCAGGGCACGCTCGTGCAGTGGCGGCTCACCGTGCTGGATCTCGCGACCATGCACGAGACACCGCTCGCCGAGACCCGCAGCGTCGATGATCAGGCCGCCTGGTTCGACCAGAACACGGTCACCTACGGCCTGCCCAGGACATCGGATCAGGACAGCGTGATCAACGATGTATGGAGCGTGCCCGCGGACGGCTCCGGCACCCCTGCCGTCCTGGTGGCGCAGGCGTGGTCGCCGGCCTTCGTACAGGCCGGCATCTCCCGCTGACCGCGGCCGGCCGGCCGTGCTCCGGGGACTACTGGCCTGCGGGCGCGCGATCTGACGATCCTCGCGCGCCCTTTGGCCGTGCTCCGGGGACTACTGGCCTGCGGGCGCGCGATCTGACGATCCTCGCGCGCCCTTTGGCCCTCTAGCGGGCCAGTGGATGAATGCGGTTCTGGGCCGCGGCCAGCCCTTCAGTGACGATCTGTTCGACTGCGTCCGCCGCAGTGTCCACGACGAGCGCAAGCTCCTTGCGTTCGACCGCCGAAAAATCCCGCAGTACGAAGTCAGCGGGGTCCATCCGGCCGGGCGGGCGCCCGATGCCGACCCGGACTCTGAGGTACTCGCGTGAGCTCAGCGATGTAGTGATCGATCGGAGCCCGTTGTGTCCGTTGTCGCCGCCACCGAGCTTGAGCCGGATAGCCCCGAAGGGAATATCCAGTTCGTCGTGGACGACCAGAATTCGTCCGACCTCAGCCTTGAAGAATGCACGCAGAGCCGCCACCGGACTACCCGAGGTGTTCATGAACGAATGTGGCTTGGCGAGCACCGCCCGCGCTCCGGCGAGCCGCGTCTCCACGACATCGGCTCGTCCCCGATGCGCTCGGAAACGGCCCCCGACCCGCTCGGCAAGCAGGTCGAGGACCACGAACCCGATGTTGTGGCGATTACCGGCATACGCCGGGCCTGGATTTCCCAGCCCGACAACCAGCCACGGCCCGGTGACCGCGCCGTCGGCTTCCGACCCGGTCATGATGCCATCGGCAGGCTCAACAGGCTCATCAGCCCGAAGCGTCGGCCTTCTCGCCCGCCGCGACGGTTGTCGCGGTGCCACCGGTTGCCTGCTCGGTCCCGGCGAGCTCGGCGTCCATCTGGGCGGCCGTCAGTTTCGCGAGCCCCTGGACGACGACCTGCCCGGCGTCGGTGTCCAGGATGGAGCCGGTCGGCAGGACGAGCTGACCGGCGTTGATGTTCGCGCCGGGTTCAAGGCCGGCGATGTCAACCTCGATCGACCCGGGGATGTTGGTCGCGTCGGCCTGCACCGAGACCGTGGTCAGCTGCTGGTCGACGAGGGTGTCGCTGTGGGCGTCACCGACCAGCACGACCGGGATCTCCACCGTGACCCGCTCACCGGTGCGGATGATGACAAGATCGACGTGTTCGAAACTACCCTTGATCGGATGCCGTTGGACGTCCTTGGGCAGGGCGAGTTGGGTCCCGTCGGACAGTTCCAGCCGGAGCAGCACGTTCGTGCCGGCATCGGTTTTGAACGCGTGCAGAAGTTCGTGAGCCTGCAGCGAGATATGGCGGGGCGGTTGACCGTGACCGTACAGAACGGCCGGGACCTTGCCGGCCTTGCGGGTACGACGAGCCCCGCCCTTGCCGAACTCGGTGCGCGGCTCCGCGGCAATGCGGACCTCGGACATGGCGGTACTCATCCTCCTACAGCCTGGGGGAACAGCGGCGCGGCGCGAAACGAGCGGAAACGCCTGTCGGCACAACGCGGTCCTTCACAGTACCGGACGGGACGCGGCGGGGCGGACCCACCCTCCGGCGAGCCGGCCGCTCATCGCAACGAGCTATAACAGTTCATGTGACAGATCGCGTGCGCCAACCGCTGCTGCTGGTCGGAGCCGGCGGGCTTGCCCGCGAGACCGCGCAGGCCGTTCACGCCGCGAACAGCCATCGGCTGATCGGCTTCACCGACGACAACCCGACCCGTTGGGGCAGCGTGCTCGACGGAGTAGCTGTCATCGGCGGCACCGATGCCATCACCGGTGTGCCGGACGCGGCGGTGGTGCTGTGCCCGGGTTCCGGCTCGGTGCGAGCGCGGCTCGCCGCCCGGCTCGCCGCGGACGGCATCGGCCCGGAGCGCTTCGCCACCGTTATCCATCCCGGGGTCCACGTGCCACCGTCATGCATGGTTGGTCATGGATCGATCCTGCTGGGTGGTGTCGTCATGACGACGTCTGTCACCATCGGTAATCACGTTGCGGTGATGCCGAACTCGGTGTTCACCCATGACGATGTCCTGGACGACTTCGCCACGATCTGCGCGTCGGTCTCACTGGCCGGCGGCGTACGCGTGGGGACGGGTGCGTACATCGGTACGGGCGCGCTGGTTCGGGAGAACCTCTCGGTCGGTTCGTGGTCCACGGTGGGCATGGGCGCGGTCGTACTGGCCGATGTGCCCGGGTCGGAGGTCTGGGTCGGCAACCCGGCCCGCTTCCTGCGGGGGGCCGGGTTACCGACCCAGTGATCACCGATGGTGTCAATCACCGATGGCGACCAAACATGATAAGACCAACGCCGATCAGGCATACCGACGCGCCAAGGATGTCGTAACGGTCCGGATGATACCCATCCGCGACAACGCCCCAGACAAGTGATCCGGCGACGAACACACCACCGTAGGCCGCCAGCACCCGCCCGAAATTCGGGTCGGGCTGGAGGGTCGCGACGAATCCGTAGACACACAGCGAGATCAACCCGCCGCAGACGAACAACGCCCCTCTGTGCTCGCGGATCCCCTGCCACACCAGCCACGCCCCGCCGATCTCGGCGACCGCGGCCAGCACGAAAAGCCCAGCCGTACGGACGACGAACACGATGCCCAGCCCACCACAGATCCGGTTCGGCGGGCGCCAGTCGCCGATATTCCTGCGACACCTATGCCGATATACCTACGCGGCGGACACCCGGGCGACGTCGTCGGCGAACCAGGAAAGCGCCTCCCGCAGCGCCGGCCGCCAGACGGTGAAGGTATGTACTCCCGACCGCACGTGCAACTGCACGGGGTAGCCGTTGGCGTCGAGGAAATCACGCATATGGTAGATCGCGACCGCGACCGTGCGGTCGTGACGTCCCACATCGAGCCAGATCCGCGGCCGGGGGCCCGGACCGAGCCCACCGATATAGAGATCCGGGCTGTTCGCGATCATAGCCGCCTGCGCCTGGGGACCCGCGCCGAACAGCGGTCCCAGGCCGCCTGCATGGGTCGGACGGGTCAGCCCGGACATGTCTATGATCGACCCGAACACGGACCTGTTCCGCAGGCCGAGGTTGAGTGCGCAGTAACCACCGGCCGACATTCCGGCGATTCCGCGGTTGGTCCAGCCGGAATCGACCCGCAGGGTCGATTCGGCCGTCGGTATGACGTCACGCAACAGATGGGTCTCGACGCGCTCACCGACTCCGTCCACGCACTCGGGGTCGTCAAGCCATCCGTGACTCATGCGCGGCATCACTATGATCACCGGATGGCCGGTGGCCGCGACCCGGGCACCGGCATCGGCCGCCTGGCCGCCCCGCAGCCAGTCAGCCGGGATACCGGGTGATCCGTGGATGAGATAAAGTACCGGAAACTTCCATTGCGGCCGGTCGAAGTACTGGGGTGGAAGGTAGACGAGTGCGGTCGTCGCCCCGAATCCGCTGCCCCTGTCCGGGACGGGGAGCGCCAGCACGGCTCCGCGAGGATGCGCACGCAGGGTAGCTGACGTCGTCGACAGGCGCAGATCCGCGGTCTTCAGATGTGGATCTGATCCGCCCTCCGTGGCCGCTCCCACCACGTCCCCGAGTCGGGGGAGATAGCTGAAGTACGCGTTGACCACATCAGCCGCGGCCGCGATCGTGAGCAGAATCGCCATGAGGAAGACCGCGGCTGTGGTGGGTCGCGGCCGTCTGCCGACCGTCCGGCCCACCGCGACCCATGCGGCTGTCACCGCCGCGAACAGACCAGCGATGAAGCCGCCGGACAGGACGGACAACCCGCTCATCGCCGGGCCGTCCGTCCCGCCCCTGCGATCATGCGTCGCCGCCGAAGAGCTCGGTCACCGACCCGTCCTCGAAGACCGCCTTGATGGCGGCGGCCAACAGCGGCGCGATCGACAGTTCTGTGATCTTGTCAATCCTGGCCTCGCTCCGCAGCGGCAACGTGTTGGTCAGCACAACCTCGCTGATGTCGGAGTTCTTCAGCCGGTCGACGGCGGGGCCGGACAGCACGCCGTGGGTCGCCGCGGCGATCACCTCGGTCGCGCCGTGCTCCGCCAGGGCCTCCGCCGCCTTGGTGATGGTGCCGGCGGTATCGATCATGTCATCGACGATGACGCAGGTCCGACCCCTGACCTCGCCGACCACGTCGAACATCTTGACCTGGTTCGGCACATCCGGGTCACGTCGCTTGTGGATGATCGCAAGGGGACAGCCGAGCCGGTCGGTCCAACGCTCGGCGACGCGGACCCGGCCGGCGTCGGGGGCCACCACCGTGACGACGGATGTATCGAGCTTGCTCTCGATGTAGTCGGTGAGCAGCGGCAACGCGAACAGGTGGTCAACCGGCCCGTCGAAGAACCCCTGGATCTGGGCGGTGTGGAGATCCACCGACATCAGCCGGTGCGCACCGGCGGTCTTGAACAGATCTGCGATCAGCCGGGCCGAGATCGGCTCCCGGCCGCGGTGCTTCTTGTCCTGCCGAGCGTAGGGATAGAACGGCGCCACCACGGTGATGCGTTTGGCGTTCGCGCGCTTGAGCGCATCCACCATGATGAGCTGTTCCATCAGCCACGTGTTCACCGGCGCGGAGTGACACTGCAGCACGAATGCGTCACACCCGCGAACCGACTGCTCGAACCGGACGAAGATCTCTCCATTGGAGAACTCGTAGGCGCTCGTGGGCACCGGCGCAACGTCAAGTGCGGTGGCCACCTCGGCTACCAGTTCAGGATGCGCGCGACCGCCGAAAAGCATCAGGTTGCGCCGGTTCTCAGTCTGGTAGGCCATCAGGAATCTCCAACCTGGTCCATTCGATTACGAGCGCTCGGTCCTCATCGCTACGACAGGTGTCTACGATCGGCGCCCGCCGCCGGCGCTGCCAGCGATGGTGACGGCGGCGGGCGCCGGACCGTCGGCAGTGGGTACCGGACCGTCGGCAACGGGTACCGGACCGTCGGCGCCAGCCCCATCGCCTGTTGACGCGCGGGAGGATGCGGCCCGAGCCGCCGCCGTTCCCGGACGACGCCGTTGCACCCATCCCTCGATCGTCCGCTGCCGGCCCTCCCGGACCGCGAGCGCTCCCGACACCACATCCTCGGTGATGATCGAACCAGCACCTGTGTACGCGCCGTCCCCCACCTGGACTGGCGCAACCAGCACGGTGTCACTGCCGATCTTGACATCCGCACCGATCACGGTGCGATGCTTGGCGATGCCGTCATAGTTCGCAAAGATCGTCCCGCAACCGATGTTGCTACGCTCGCCGATCACCGCATCGCCGACATAGGCCAGGTGGGGTACTTTCGCGCCGTCGGCGATCTGCGCCGACTTGGTCTCCACAAAGGAACCGATCTTGACCCCGCGCCCGATGTGCGTTCCCGGGCGCAGATGCGTGTACGGACCGACCACGCAGTCCGGTCCGATCACCGAATCGGCCGCGGTGGTGCGGCTGACGGTGGCACCGGCCCCGACCACCGTGTCGGTCAGGGTGCAGTCGGGACCGATCACGGCTGCGGCGGCCACCCGGGTGCGCCCGTGCAGAAACGTGTTCGGCAGCAGTGTCGTGTCCGCCTCGACGGTGACGTCGACGTCGATCCAGGTGGTGGAGGGATCCAGCACAGTGACGCCCGCCCGCATCGCCGCGGTCACGATCCTGTCCCGCATGACGATCCCGGCCGCGGCGAGCTGGATCCGGTCGTTCACACCCAACGCCTCGCCCGGATCGTCGAGTGGATACGCGGCGACGGCCCGCCGATGCGCGAAAAGCGCGCCGACGACGTCGGTCAGGTATTCTTCCCCCTGGGCATTGTCGGTCGTCAAAGATGTCAACGCCTCGATCAACGGACCGGCTGTAAAGACGTAGACCCCGGTATTGATCTCGCGAATGGCCGCGGTGGCGGGGTCTGCGTCCAACTGCTCGACAATCGCTCGGACATCCCCCGAGGGCTCACGAATCACCCGACCGTAGCCGGACGGATCGGAAACCTCGGCGGTTAGCACGGTCGCCGCCGCGGCTGCCCGGATATGGGCCGCCACCAGCGCCGACATGGTCGCGCTGGTCAACAGCGGGGTGTCCCCGGGGACCACGACCACCAGCTCATCCGGCCCGATGCCCGCAGTGGCCTGCAATGCGACCCGGACCGCATGTCCCGTGCCGCCCTGAGTGTCCTGCACGACCGGCGACACGTCCGGAGCGCGTCCGGCGATCGCCGCGATCACTTGCTCCCGGGCATGCCCGACCACTACGAGCTGCCGCTGTGCACCGAGCGGCGCCACAGCGGCAAGAACATGTTCAAGGAGAGATCGACCCGCGATATGGTGCAGCACTTTGGGGGTGGTTGAACGCATCCGTTTACCCTCGCCTGCCGCGAGGACGACGACCGCCGCCGGACGTGGTTGGGTCACACGAGCTCCCGTGATCGCGGACATCAACGTCAGTGTATGCCGAGTCTAGCGGGTTACGACTCGCCGGTTACGATGCACCGACAACAAGTCGCCCCTCAACGGGTCGCCGCTAACAACTCCCGGGTAACGTGCACAATTTCGACGACGGCACGTGACGCAACGGGGAAATCGTGCGGGCCGCACCGATGCGGCCTCACCCGCGCGTCTGTGCCGATGCCTCCGCCGGCCGAAACCCCGCGCTCCGCCGCCACGACTCGAACGTGGACTAGAAGAACCAAAATCTTCTGTGCTGCCGATTACACCACGGCGGATCGAGGGAAAATCGATCGCAGTGTACCACCCCCAAGCCGACCCACCAAAGATCGCCCGATCATGCCGATCATGCCGATCATGCCGGCCGGGTCGGCCGGGTCGGCCGGATCGGCCGGATCGGCCGGATCGGCCGCACGAATTGTTTTCGCGGATGTTCCCCGCTGCGAGCACCATGCGTTGCCGCAACGAGCTACCGTGACCCAACGGAAGTCGTCGTGGCGATGGACGCGACCGATGGACGCGACCGACGAACGGGACCGACGAACGGGACTATGTCATGACTGCAACAGACACGGTGGACGCGACGGGTGTCGCAGCCGGCGTGACCGCTCCCCTCCGCCACACGGTCGTGCCGCAATCATCGGTCAAGGCTCGAGGCGAGCAGATCATCCTGGCGACGATCATCGTCGTTCCGCTCACCGCGTTGGCCGCGGCGATCCCCCTGCTGTGGAATCAGTGGATCAGCTGGCGAGATGTGGTCCTGGCCGCGGTCATGTATATGATCACCGGTCACGGCGTGACCATCGGTTTCCACCGGTATTTCACCCACCGCGGGTTCAAGGCCGCCAGGCCCGTACGCGTCGCGCTCGCCGTCGCCGGCAACATGGCGATCGAGGGCCCGGTGATCCGCTGGGTTGCCGACCACCGACGCCACCACGCCTTCAGCGACAAGAACGGTGACCCGCACTCGCCGTGGCGGTACGGCACCGGCACCCGCGCGGTAGCCAAGGGTCTGTGGCACGCCCACGTCGGCTGGCTGTTCGACGTCGAGCAGACCGACCAGCGCCGGTACGCTCCGGACCTGCTCGATGACGCTGACATGGTCCGAGTAAGCCACATGTTCGCGGTCTGCGCGGCGGTGAGCCTCGCCGCGCCCGCGCTCATCGGAGGGCTGTGGGGCGGCTCCTTCGGAGCCGCGCTGCAGGCGTTCTTCTGGGCGAGCCTGGTCCGGGTGGCCCTGCTGCACCATGTGACGTGGTCGACGAACAGCATCTGTCACGTGGTCGGCAAGCACCCGTACAGGTCACGGGACCGCTCCGGGAACGTCTGGCCACTAGCCTTCCTGTCGATGGGCGAGTCCTGGCACAACCTGCATCACGCTGAGCCGACCCTGGCCCGTCACGGGGTCAAACCCTGGCAGCTGGACACCAGCGCTTATCTGATCAAACTAATGGAGACGCTGCGGATCGTTCATGACGTCCGCTGGCCGGACCCCGAACGCCTGCGGGCGAAAGAAGTCCAGCCAGCCGGCTGACCGAGGGCCTGGGATCTTGGCGCGACCGGCAACACGATCGGCAACACGGGCGCTCTCAGGCATCTTCGAGGTCGGTCGCGACGACGAGCCAGGCATCCTCGGTCCGGGTTTTCTCCGCGACGACCGCACGCAGCTCGGCGTCCAGGGCGAGCAGACGCTCATGGTCGGTGGCCGCATCCGCAAGCGCCGTGTGCAGCGCGGTCTCCTGGCGTCCCAACCGCTCCAGCGCCCGTTCAAGGCGGTTCAGCTCCTTGCGCGCGACCCGGGCCTGAGCCGTGCCGCCACCGGTGCCGGCACCGGCACCGGCACCCGAGCTGACACCACGCCCGGAACCGGCTGAGCTGCCCGTACCGGTGGCCGTCGCGGCGCCTGCGGCGGCTAGGCGTTGACGGCGGGCGAGGTACTCATCCACCCCGCCGGGCAGCATGACCAGGCAACCGTCGCCAAGCAGAGCAACGATCGTGTCGCAGGTCCGTTCCAGAAAGTATCGATCATGGCTGACTACGACCAACGTTCCCGGCCACGAGTCCAGGATGTCCTCCAACGCGGTCAGCGTGTCGGTGTCCAGGTCGTTCGTAGGTTCGTCCAGTAGCAGCACGTTGGGCCGTTCCATGAGCAGCCGCAGGAGCTGCAGCCGCCGCCGTTCCCCGCCGGAGAGGTCACCGACCGGCGTCCACTGCCGGGCCGAGGGCAGACCGAACTGCTCCAGCAGCTGACCCGCCGTCAGCTCCCGGTTCTGCCCGCCGTGTCCACCGTCGCCGGCGGAGCTCCGCGATGGCGCCGACGACTTCGGCCGGGGTCCGACATCCAGGACCTGACCGGCCTCCTGGACCGCCTCCAGCGCCCGCAGCCTCGGGTTCAGCTCGCGGATCTCCTGGGTGAGCAGAGCGGGACGCGCACTGCGCCCCACTCGGACAGTGCCCGAATCCGGACTCACCGTACCGGTCAGCAGGCGCAACAGCGTGGTCTTACCACTCCCGTTGCCCCCGACAAGACCCACCCGGTCGCCCGGGCCCAACCGCCACGTCATATTCGCGAACAGCTCCCGGTCACCGAGGCGCAGCGTCACGTCCTCGACGTCGAAGACGTCCTTCCCGAGGCGGGATGCGGCAAAGGTCCGCAGACCGAGGGTGTCGCGCGCGGGTGGCTCGTCAGCAATCAGAGCGTTGGCCGCCTCGATCCGAAAACGCGGCTTGGCGGTCCGGGCCGGCGGGCCACGGCGCAGCCAGGCCAGCTCCTTGCGGAGCAGGTTCTGGCGCCGCGCCTCGGTGGCGTCGGCCCGCCGGGTCCGCTCCGCGCGGGCCAGCACATACGCGCTGTAGCCACCCTCGTAGGCGTCCACCCGGCCGTCGACGACCTCCCAGACCCGGTCGCACACCTCATCGAGAAACCACCGGTCGTGCGTGGCGACCAGGAGGCCGCCGCGCCAGGATGCCAACTCGGCGGCGAGCCACGCGACGCCTTCGACGTCAAGATGGTTGGTGGGCTCGTCCAGTATCAGCAGGTCCAGATCGTCGACGAGCAGCGCGGCCAGAGCGGTACGCCGACGCTCCCCACCGGAGGACTGCCCGACGAGATCGTCCAGACGGTCGAGCAGATCCAGCCCGCGCAGCACGGACCGGCGACGTGGATCCGCGGCCCACACATGATCGGGTACGTCACCGACCACGGCTTGGCGCACGGTCTCCGTGGGCACGAGCCTGTCGTCCTGAGCGAGGATGCCCACGCGCAGGGACCCCGTGTGCACAACCCGACCGGCATCGGGGTGCGCCTCACCGGCCAGGAGCTTGAGCAGAGTGCTCTTGCCCGCGCCGTTACGGCCGACCACCCCGATCCGTTCCCCGGTCGCCACACCGAGGCTCACGCCGTCCAGCAGGACGCGGGTCCCGAAGGCGGCCACGACCGCCTCCATCGTGACCAGGACATCACTCATCGGGTCGTGCTCATCGGGCCATCCTCAGCGAATCGTGCGCATCAGGTCGGGTCCATCAGGTCGGGATCGGCACGGGTCCGTCCCGCGGTTCATCCGGACGTCCCGCGGCTCATCCGGACGTGCCCGGGTCGACCAGGCGGGCGCCCGCGACCGGACCGTACGCCCGGCGAACCGCCCGGCAGACGCCCATCCCGGCAAGGCTCGCAGCCAGTGCCACGCTCTGCGCGGCGTCCCGGGCCAGGAAGGCACAGGTCGGTCCGGACCCGCTGACGACGGCACCGACCGCCCCGAGTTCGGTTCCGGTCTCCAGCACCCGGCGCAACGACGGGCGCAACCGCAAGGCAGCCGGTTGCAGATCGTTGACCAGCGCATTACCCAGTTCGACCGGGTCTCCGGTGCGCAACGCTGCCAACACCTCGTCAGGCGGGGTGGGTTCAGTGCGCAGACGTCCTTCGGACAACCGGTCGAACTCGGCATAGACCGAGGCGGTGGACAGGCCACCGTCAGCCAGCGCGAAGACCCAGTGGTACTCGCCCCGTCCGAGAACCGGGGTCAGCTGCTCACCCCGGCCGGTACCAAGCGCCGTACCCCCGGTCAGCGGGAACGGGACGTCGCTGCCGAGCCCGGCAGCGAGCTCCGCCAGGACCGACCGGTCCAGGTCGGTGCCCCACAGGGCGTCGAAGGCGACCAGCGCCCCAGCGGCGTCGGCGCTGCCACCGGCCATCCCGGCTGCGACCGGAATGCCCTTGGCCATGCTCAGGTGCGCCCCTGCGCCGCGCACGCCGGCACGGGCCGCGAGCACATACGCGGCCCGAACGGCCAGATTGTCCGATCCCGTCGGGACCAGTGAGATTCGCGCCGCGGCCGAGTTCGCGGGGAGGTCACCGGGCACGGCCGCCGGCACGGCACCGGCGGCACCCTCACCGGTGACCTCGACGGCGATGACCGGCTCCACAGCGTCGGGGTCGGTAGCGGCGTCCGGGACGTCGGTGACCGTGATGTCGTCATAGAGCGAAACAGCCTGCAGGATCGTGGTTACAGCGTGATAACCGTCGTCCCGGCGCGGGCCGACCCCGAGATGCAGGTTGACCTTGGCCGGCGACCGGACAGTCACCCGGTTGCCCTGTGCGGGCACGGGCGACCGGCCGGGGCCGGCGGCACCGGAAGGGTGCGGATGAGACCGAGGCAGCGGACGCTCCTTCACTCGTGGGGCGTGTTCCGACCGGGCACCAACGAACCTATCCGGCCGGCCGAACGCGAGTGTCCCCCTCACCACCGGGTAAGACGATGCATACCAGCCGGTTGACCGCGCCGAGCACGACCGGTTGGCACATCTGGACGGCCGACGGCCTCCGGTCCACGGGTCCACGCGGCCCGGGACCGCGGGAAACCCAAGGGATCCGTCCCCACCACTCCAATGATTGCGGAGGCACGTCATGAGCACGACGACCAGTGAGAAGGCCGCTCCCGTGACACGAGAGACGCCCCAGCGCGACGGGGCCGGCGTGTCCCGGCGGGCGTCCACCGAACTCGTGACGAGCCAGGGCAGGACGGCTATCGCGGACTCGGTCGTCCGTAAGATCGCGGGTGTGGCGACCCGCGAGGTCGAAGGTGTGCACAACCTCGGCTCGGGCGGCGCCCGCGCGGTCGGCTCGCTCCGCCAGCGTATTCCAGGCTCGTCCGGACGCAACGTATCCCAGGGGGTCGGCGTCGAGGTCGGCGAGCGGCAGGCGGCAATAGATCTCGATGTCGTGGTCGACTACGGCGTGTCGATAGTCGACCTCGCCCAGGCGATCCGCGGCAACGTCGTGAACTCGGTCGAGGGGATGACCGGTCTGGAAGTGACCGAGGTCAACATCGCGGTGGACGACGTCTACATCCCCGAGGACGATGACGACAAGCAGACCCGGGTGCAGTAGCAATCATGGTCCGATTGGCTGTGTCCACGCAACCGGCCGCCATCGCGGCCGCAGTTGCCCGCTGCCCCGCGGTCGCCGCGCTCTCCCCGGGAGTCAGCGGCAACGTGATCACCTATCTGCCCGACCGGCGCGTCGTCGGCGTCCGCAAAGTGCTGGGTGGTGTCGCCGTCCACGTCATCGCCCGGTTCGGACCGACGATCGCCGAAACAGCCGGCCAGATTCGGGCCGCGGTCACCGCGGTGGCGCCGGATTGTGAGCGGATCGACGTCATCGTCGACGATCTTGAGGTCTCCCTGGACAGGCCCGCTGTCAGCGCCGGGCACCAGCCACGTGGCACCGGCGGACCCCGCGGCACGGCCGGCGCTCGCTCGGGCCGGGGGAAGGCGTCCATGACGAAATCGGCCACGGCCGGCGCGACCACAACAGGCAGGCCACGGCCGGAGCGACCAGGACAGGCACAGGAACCAGGAAGCAATGATTGACAAACCGGCCGGGCCAGCCCGGCTCCGGGTAGCGCAGATCCGGCCAGTACAGATCCGGCCAGAACAGACGGACCGTGACGCTGGTTCGGCCGCTCGGCGCGCCGAGGTACGTCGGTTCATCCGAGAAAACCACCCGGACAGGGGTGGCGACCCCGATATGTTCATGGCTGGCCTGAGGGATCGGCGGTCGGAGCTGCCACCACGAGCCACGCCTGGCGGGGTGACCGCCTACCACCGGCGCACCGGACTGGCGATCGTTGCTCGCTGGGTACGCCGACAGTGGACGCAACGGTGCTGGCTGTCACAGCACGCGACGCGACAGCACCGCGGACAACGACTGCGGGCGCAATGCCATCGGGCGCACCGGTACCGGGCGCAATGCCATCGGGCGCACCGGTACCGGGCGCACCGAAGGACAGCCCACCTACAACACGCTTTGCGCCTACAACGAGGAGGCTCCGATGCGTTCGAGCGCAATCGGTCTCATCACCGGGTTGATCTCGGGTCTCGCGCTCGCCTTCGGCGGCTTCGGTGACTTCCTGATTGTCCTGATCTTCGGCGCCATCGGCCTGTTCGTCGGCAAAGTCCTGGACGGAGACATCGATATCAACCGGTACGTCAGCGGCGGCGAACGCCGCGACATGCGATGAAGCCTACCGTGGTGCGCCGGCCCGAAACCACAGCACGGGGACGCCTGGTCGTCGCGAACGCCGTCATCGAGAAGATCGCAGCCCAGGCCGCGCTGGACGTCGACGCCGTCGGCGGACTCGGACGCCGGCATCCCGGACGACGCAGACGGCCCGCGGTGGACGAGCGCCCGCCGCGGGTGTCAGCGCGCGTCGGGCGCGGAACCGCTCGGATCTCGATGTCCCTGTCGGTACGGTATCCTGTCCGAATTATTGAGGTATGCGAGGGAGTACGCACCCGGGTGAATCAACAGGTGGCCGACCTGGCTGGTCTACGGGTGACCCACATCGACATTGACGTGTCCGCTTTCGAGTCCGGCACCGACCCGGACACCCGGGTTCGGTAGTTGACGGGAGGTCACCATCGTGCGCGTGACAAACCGGATCGTCGCGGCACTGCTTGCCGCAGCCATCGCGGCGGCCGGGATCGTCGCGATCGTCGAGATGGTCAACGCGGCCTTCGACGATGGGTATGCCGTCGTCGACTGGCGGTCGGCGGCGGAGGCCATGGCACGCAACACCTGGTCCGGCACGGGACCGACGGTACTCGGCGTGATCCTTGGCGTCGTCGGAGTCCTGCTGCTTGTGCTGGGGCTGCGACGTGGCCGGCTCGAGTGGTTCACCGTACAACCATCCTTGACCGGGACCTCCACGTTCGCCGCTGGTCGCGGTGTCGGTCGTGCCCTGGCCAGCGCGGCCGAGGATGTAGACGGTGTGAGCCGGGCAAAGGTCCGACTCCGCCGGCGCACCGCCAGAGTGAAGATCGAGTTTCATCCTCGGATCAACCAGGACGCACCGGAACAGGTACGTGACGAGATCTACGAACGGCTGGCGTCCTTCGATCTGGTGTCGCCCCCGAAGGTGAAACTGAAAGTCAAGGCGTCGCGTCCCGCATCCCCTGACCGAGGTGTCGTGCCGCAACCGACCTCGCCTGGACCACACCCACCTGCGCCCAGCTCGCCTGCGCCCAGCTCGGGGGACGCGGCGCAGGCGCTCGCGCGCACCGGCCCCGGTAGCTCGTCAGCAGCCCCAGCAGGGCAATCAACCCCAGCAGAGCAATCAACGACAGCAGCACAATCAACGACAGAGACGATCTTTGGTAGTTCGACCGCAGGTGAGCGGACCAGGTCGTATCCGGTCGGCCTCGATCTGACCAAACCCGATCCGGAGCGCACTCGGAAGGACGCCCAGGCGGATGCTCCGGCGAACGACCGGAAAGAGGATAACCAATGACCGGAATCGCGAACACCGCCAGCACGCGAACCGTGGACAGCCCGATCCCTCAGCTCGGTCCACCGATCCGTTCAAACGACGTGAGCGACACGGTGAGCACGGCAAAGCCGGCCGGGTCCGCGAATGTGCCCCGAGCGCGCAAGCGCCCGTTCACCCCGGCCGTCGATCAGGTAAACCGGGTGGTGTTCGTTCTGTTGGGGCTTGTGTGCCTGGGCGGTGGGCTCGTCGCCCTGCTCGCCGGTCGGGGTGTGTTCGGCGATGACGTCACAGACCGGCCGGGGCTCACCGCGGCGAACCGGGCCTTTGCCGCCGACCATGCCTGGTTCTGGCCGGTGGTGGGAGCGGCCACGGCCCTGGTCGTCGTGCTGGCGCTCGCCTGGCTGTGGCTGCAGAGGTCTACCGGGGAGCTGACTGGCCTGGACGTCGTCGACGACACCTTCGGACGTGTCCGGGTGAACGCGCGGGCCTTCACCGGCGCTGTGGAAAGCGAGCTGGCAGCGACCTCGGGTGCCCGACAGATACGCGCGCGCCTTCTCGGCAAGGAAAAGCACCCACTACTGCGAGTGGTGGTGACAATGGAACCGAACATAAGCGTCAGCCGCCTTCGAGCCGACATCGAACAGGTCGTTCTGCCACATGCGCGTGGTGCCCTGTCTCGCGCGGACCTCGCCACCGAAGTCCAGCTCGTTCCGAGCTCTGGCCACGGTGCCCGCGTGCACTGACCAGGTCTGCCTACCGATCGGCCGGCAATTTTCGATCAGAGTCCGGCAGCCGTGTCCCGGTCAGAAAGGTGGCGGTTCGGGTTGTGGGTCGGGCTCCGGGTTCGGGGCCGGTTCCGGGGTGGCCTGCGGTTCCGGGTGGGGTTCGGGTTCGGTCTGGTAGACCCGCAGTTCCGGACTCGTCCAGATCACCGCACCCGTCTCGGTCACCTCGACCGTCCAGGTCCCGTCATGCTTCAACCGATGATGATGCCGACATAGCGTCAACAAATTGCCTGCCTCATAGGCGTCTGGTTCGACATTTCCACCCCGCCAGGCGATCAGGAATTCTCAGCCCAGCTGGCAGTCGGGTGTCTGATGCCCGTGGCCATGACCGGAACGACACGACGGGGCGAGCAACGGGGCGGACGACGGTTGGGCGGAGGGCAGCAACACGGTCATGCCCGGTACCGGTGGTGACGACTGGGCCCCAGCGGCCGGCGTCGTGGCCGGCGCCGCTGAGACCGACGTCGGCTCTGCGGACCGGACCGCAGTCGCCGCGTGGGAGACCGGGCTGCTAGCGGGCGCGGTCACAGCCGACGTAGCCCCACCCGCGGCGATGGAGGGTCCAGCATCCACCGATGTCGGTAACCGGGGTTGGTTGTCGATCGCCTCGGGGCGCTCTGAGCGCACGCCGGCAACCGGTTGATCCGCCATTTCATCCGGACGGTGACCAGCCACCATGAGAACAATGCCGAGGACCGCGCCGAACCCGCACAGGCCCATGGCAACCCTGGCCCCCGCCCGCCTGCCGCCGCCAGCGCCGGTAGCCCGCCGCAGCCGTCGATGCCGGGTGGGCGGGCCCGCCGCGGTCGCGGCAACGGACGGCCGATCAGATCCAGGGTCACCGTCCCAGGGAAGCAGCGTCCAGCCGCCCCCCACGGCCAGCGGTCCGGTGTGTTCGGACAGCTCTGCGCCTCCGGACAACTGCGCGTCTCCGGACAGCTCTGCGTCTTCGGACACGAACGCACCTACTTCCACCCTGACCGGACCGCAGCGATGGAACAATATGACCAGGCTGACACCGCAGGACACTTGACCCGCCGCAAACTCGGAACACATCGGCCCGGCTCAGATCAGCCGCCGCAGGCGGGTGGGTCAGCGGCGCGGGCGATGGCCAGGCGGGTGAAGTCGGCGACGGCCAGCGTTTCACCTCGGGCGGCCGGGTCTACACCGGCGGCGCGCGCAAGGCGTTCGACCGCTGCTGCCGAGCCCGCCCAACCGGAAAGCGCCGTCCGCAGGGTCTTGCGGCGCTGCGCGAACGCCGCGTCCACTGCGGCGAAAACAGACCCGCGCAGCGCCGGCGGACCCGCAGGCGCCCGCCGGGTGAACGCCACCAGGGACGAGTCGACGTTCGGCTGTGGCCAGAACACCGCGCGCGGCACCGCGCCGGCCGGACGTGCGCAGGCGTACCAGGCGACCTTCACACTCGGCACGCCGTACACCCGTCCACCCGGCGCCGCGGTCAGCCTGTCGGCGACCTCGGCCTGCACCATGACCAACCCGCGCCGGACCGACGGGAACCGTTCGAGGACGCCGAGCAGGAGCGGCACGGCAACGTTGTACGGCAGGTTCGCGGCGAGGACATCCGGGGGGTCGCCGGGGATATCCGCGGGCACAATGCGCAGCCCGTCGGCGGCCATGACGGTCAGCCGGGCCGCCGCGGCCGGGCCGAGCCGCGCCACGGCAGTTGCCGGCAGGGCCTCGGCGAGCAGTGCGTCCACCTCGACCGCGACGACACGACGTGCGACCACAACCAGCCCGAGAGTCAACGAACCAAGTCCCGGGCCGATCTCCAGGACCGTCTCATCGGGCCCGACCTCGGCAAGGCGTACGAGGCGGCGAACGGTGTTCGGGTCGATAAGGAAGTTCTGGCCCCGCCGTTTGGTCGGCCGCACCCCCAGCTCACCGGCGATGGCACGCACGTCCACCGGTGTCAGCAGCCCGTTGACCCCGATGTGAGCCTCCCGGGGAGCAGGCTCGGAAGCTACCAGGGCCCGAACATCCGCTCGGACGTGGCGGCGACCGCCGAGGCCAGGGTATCGACGTCCTCGCCGCGGGCGGCGGCGATCGCCCGCAACGTCAGCGGTACCAGGTACGGGCTGTTCGGCCGGCCCCGCCACGGCTCCGGCGTCAGGAATGGCGCGTCGGTCTCGACAAGCAGCAGGTCACGAGGTGCGACGGCAGCGGCGTCGCGCAAACTGCCCGCATTCCTGAACGTCACGTTACCGGCGAATGACATCACGTAACCGGAAGTTGCGCAGATCTTCGCCATGCCGACGTCACCCGAAAAGGCATGGAAGACCACCCGATCAGGCGCTCCCTCCTCGGCCAGGATGCGCAGCGTGTCGTCATGCGCCTCCCGATCGTGGATCATGAGAGTACGGCCGGTCTGTTTCGCGATCGCGATGTGACGGCGAAAGCTCTCCTGCTGGGCGGCGTGCCGCTCGGGCGGTGTGCGGTAGTAGTCCAGACCGGTCTCGCCGACCGCCCGCACCTTCGGCAGCGTGGCCAACTCGGCGATCTCTGCGAACGTCTGTTCGTCGATGCCGCCGGCGGCATCGTTCGGATGGATCGCGACAGCCGCATACACGTCCGGATGGCCAGCCGCGACCCGCGCCTGCCAACGGCTGGTCTCCAGGTCGATCCCCACGCTGACCATCCGGCGGATGCCGACAGCACGCGCCGCGGCAACAGCGTGCTCCACATCGCCACCCATGATGTCAAGATGGCAGTGGCTGTCGACCACCTCCACCGACAGCGGCTCCGGCGGCCGCGGCGGCTCGCCCCGGCGGCCGGCATCGCGTGCTCCGGCATCGCGTGCCATTCGCCGGCCACCTGCCCTTCCGTTCCGCCCCCGCCCCCGTGCGCCAAGGGGTAGCCCCAGCCAGATCCTACGGACGGCACCGCAGCGGCCGGAGGTGTCGTGACGATGTCCCTGTAGGACCGGGGTGTCGCCGACCCATCACCTGGTAAACAGATACCGATGTCCTCACCGCTCACCGTCGCACTCGTGACGCCACTGACCGGCCCGGCGGCCGCCCATGGTCTGGCCGCG
>NZ_CAUVXG010000008.1:0-60249 GCF_963555885.1 Protofrankia sp. Cr2 | reverse complement strand
TTGCGTGCCGCCACGTTGTGGGCACGCGACGAGCACCTGCCACCGGCGTGGGACGAGGTCAACGTCACCGCATACGACGCCCACCCGCACCCGGGCGCGGCAACGCGGTCCGCCGCGGCCGCCAACCCTGACGCCATCTTCGGCCCGCACGGGCCGCAGGCCGCTCTCGCGGCCTGCGCCGCGACCGACCGGGTGGTGTTCAACATCGCGGCACCATCGACGCGCTTCGTCCGGCAAGCCGTCCCGAACGTCATCAACATGGCCGCGCCGCAGGCCACCTGGACGCGCGGAGTGCTCGCCGCGGTACGTTCCGCCGACCGCCGAGCACGTAGGCTCGCAGTAATGGTGGCTTCCGGTGACTGGGCGTTGGAAATTGTTTCCGTGACGCGCGCCGCGGCGACAGCACGAAACTTCGACGTCACATCCAGCGTCTTTCGTCCGGGGCAGGCGGGGGCCGCGGCGCGCCGGCTCCCGGCGGCGGATGTCCTGATCGTCCAGGCTGACCCCGAAGACGAGGCCGCCGCCGCCGAGATCCTCCTGCGCAGGCCGTGGCGGGCCGCAGCGTTCTCCACCGCCGGGCACGACGATGCCCTGACCACCCTGGGTGATCGACGTGACGGACTACTGGGGCCGCGAGCCTGGTCGCCGCAGCTGCCCGCTGCGGCCGGCACCGGCCCGAGCGTGTCCGAGTTCGTGAGCCGTTACCAGCAGATGCACGACCAGCCGCCGGCGGCGACAGCGGCGGTCGCGTTCGCCGCCGGGCTGGTTCTCGGGCGGTGCGTGCGAATGCTCGACCAGGTCGACGGCTCCCTGCTCGACGACGCCGCGGTACTCGCCGCGGCACGTGCGCTGGACACGTCCACCGTGCTCGGCCGCTTTCGCCTCGACCCCGCCACCGGGCTGCAGATCGGGCATCAGGGTCATCTGGTTCAGTGGCAGGACGGTGCCGCCGCCACGGTCTGGCCCCCCGAGCGCTTGCGGACCCCGCTGCGCTACCCGTGCCGCCGCGGCGGTCAGCCCTGGCCCGAAGCCGCGTGACACCGGTGAAAGTGGGGCGGCAGCGCTCCCGGATTTTGATCCTTCTCGGCGCGGTCGCTGTGGTGTTCCTCACGGCGAGCGCACGGCTGTTCGTCTGGCCGTCGACCGACGCCCCGGCGCAGGTCGACGCGATCGTGATGTATGCGGGAAGCCCTGGACGGCTGGCCAAAGCGGTCGAACTCGCCCGATCCGGGTATGCGCCGGTACTCGCAGTGTCAAACCCGTACGGCCAGGACCGCTGTCCGGTCGCTGTCCCCGCGGTACGGGTGATCTGCTTCCGGCCGGACCCGCTCACCACCCAGGGCGAAGCCCGGATGACCGCAGCACTCGCAGCCCGCTACAACTGGCGGTCCGTGCTGGTCGTCGTGGGGACCCCGCAGGACACCAGGGCGCGACTTCGGCTGGACCGCTGCTACGACGGACGCACCCTGTTCGCCACCGCGTCGCCGCGGTGGTACACCTGGCCATACATGATCAGCTACGAGTGGGCCGCAACGGTGAAGGCGCTGACCATCCAACGCACCTGCTAAGTGGTCGGCAGGCGCGCACCCAGCGGACGCCCCGCTACCGGGCTTTGGCCGCGACCACGGCGTCGTAGACGGCGCGGCGCGGCACGCCATGAGCCGCCGCCACCGCCGCGATGGCCTCCTTGCGGGGCGTCCCGCTGGCTTCGTGCCCCGCAACCTCGGCGGCGAGCGTCACGGCGAAGGCCGCCGCAGCCGGCGTCCCGGCAACCATCGCCTCGGCGGGCGGAGACGCCGGCGGTGCGCCCGCCAGCACCAGAGTGATCTCCCCGCGGATCTCCCGGCCGTGTGCCCACTCGCAGAGGCCGGCAAGATCGTCCCGGACGATCTCCTCCCAGGTCTTGGTCAGTTCCCGGCACACCACGCCCATGCGATGCCCCCCGAAGGCCGCGCTAAGATCGTCCAGTGTCGCGGGCAACCGGTGTGGAGCCTCCAGGATGACCAGAGTGCGTCGTTCCCCGGCGAGCTCGGCCAGGCGCGACCGACGCTCCCCTTGCCTGCGTGGCAGAAAACCCTCGAACACCCAGCGGTCTGTGGGCAGCCCGCTGACCGCGAGCGCGGCGGTCACCGCGGACGGACCAGGGACGACCGAGACCGACACCCCGGCCGCGACGGCTGCGGCCACCACCCGGAATCCCGGGTCCGAGACAGCGGGCATGCCCGCGTCCGTGATGAGCGCCACCGTGGCGCCGGCACGCAACTGGGCGAGCAGGAAGTCTGCACGCGACGCCTCGTTCGCGTCGAAGCAGGAGACAACCCGCCCGGAGATGGTGATGCCGAGTGCGGCGGTCAGCCGACGCAGCCGGCGGGTGTCCTCGGCGGCGACGATGTCGGCGCTCGCGAGGACCTCGCCAAGCCGCGGGCTGGCATCGCGGACATCACCGATCGGCGCACCGCAGAGCACCAGAGTCCCGGACACCCGCCGAGTGTGCCAGGAGCCACGACCTACATTGATGCGGTGGCGGTGACAACGACTTATCCGACCCTGGGCGGCGACGGCACGCAAGCCCCCGCGGTCGCCCTGACCCATGACGACGGCCGGCCGCCATCCGACCGGCTGGTGACGCCGATGCCGACCGATCGACTGGCTGGCTGGCTCGCGTCGCTCGCGCTTGCCGCGGTGGCCGGCGTACTGAGGTTCTGGCAGCTCACCGAGCCGCGTGGCATTTACTTCGACGAGGTTTACTACACGCACGACGCCTACAGCCTGATGACCCACGGCTATGAGCTGAGCGACATCAAGAGCGGCTGCAACGGCCCCGGATTCGTCGTCCACCCGCCGCTGGGCAAGTGGCTGATGGCCGCATCCCAATGGCTCTTCGGCTACACCGACTGCGCCGGGGTACAGCACGGCAACCCCGAGCTGGGATGGCGCTTCGCCTCAGCCGTCGCGGGGACGCTCGCGGTGCTCGTCATCACCCGTACCGCCAGGCGGATGTTCCGCTCGACTCTGCTCGGCTGCTTCGCCGGGCTCCTGCTCGCCTTCGACGGGCTGGAGTTCGTCCAGAGCCGGATCGGGATCCTCGACATCTTCCTGATGACCGGTCTCGTGCTGGCCCTGGCCTGTCTGGTTCTCGACCGGGACGACGGCCGCGCCCGGCTGGCGGCCCGACTGCGGGCCCGATCAGGCACCGGCCCGCAGTCGGCCCTGGTCGGCACCGGCCCGCACTCGGCCCTGGTAGGCACCGGCCCGCACTCGGCCCTGGTAGGCACCGGCCCGTGGCTCGGTGCACGCCCGTGGCGGCTGGCCTGCGGGCTGTGTCTGGGTGCGGCTATGGGGGTGAAGTGGAGTGCGCTTTACACCCTGGTCGGTTTCGCCGCACTTGCCTTCGCCTGGGACGTGGGAGCCCGCCGGACCGCGGATGCGCGCCGGCCGATCCTGGCCGCGCTGGCCCGGGACACCCCGATCTGGGCGGTGAGCTTTCTCGTCGTGCCGGTGGTGACGTTCTTCGCGACGTGGATCGGCTGGTTCGTCACCGACGGAGGCTACAACCGGCACCACTTCGGTAACGGCGCGTGGGCCGCACTACGCGGCTGGTGGGACTATCAGATGCAGATCTACCAGTTCCATGAGCACCTCAACGCCTCGCATCCCTACGCGTCCAAGCCACTGAGCTGGCTGGTGCTGGGCCGCCCGGTCGCCTACTACTACGGCGCACCCAAGGTCGGCGAATCCGGCTGTAGCGCCCAGGCCGGTTGCTCCCGGGAGATTCTGGCGATCGGCAACCCGGCGATCTGGTGGCTGGGCACCCTCGCCCTGGTCGGTGTCCTCGCGCTGTGGGCGAGCCGCCGTGACTGGCGGGCGGCCCTCGTGCTGGTCGGCTTCGGCACGTCGTTCCTGCCGTGGCTCGCATTCCCCAGCCGGACGATGTTCCTGTTCTACGCCCTGCCGCTGCTGCCGTTCCTCGTACTTGGCCTGACCGCACTAGCGGGTGTCGCGCTGGGCCCCAGAACCGCTTCGGAGACGCGTCGCCTGGTCGGGTCGCTGGTGGTGGGCGTCTATGCGATCGTTGTCGTCCTGCTGTTCGTCTACTTCTATCCGATCATGGCAGCGCAGGTGATCCCGACCTCGGCGTGGCGGGTCCGCATGTGGTTCCCAGGCTGGATCTGACCGCCACCCGGCGCCCGCCAGGTCGCCCCGCGCGCGTCGTCCGCTGGAGTGGTACCGAACTCTGCGGACCTGCGACCGGACAGTCCGCAGTTGGTTCAGCCCGAACGCCCCCGCCAGCGGCAGGCAGACCAGCGTCGGCAGCATGTAGCGGTAATCGAACACCGCGGTCGCGCAGGGCACCACCAGCAGGGCGAGCCCCATCGCGACCAACAGCAGGCAGTCGTGGCGGGCCCGGACGGGGCCATAGCCGGAGGCGACCATCGATGCCAGGACGCCGAGGAGCGCGTAGGCGCCGAGGAGCGGGCCTGGCATGAATCCGAACGACTGGTATCCCCGCAGCAGACCGCCCAGAAGCGGATCATAACGGCGGGGCACGGCGGCGCCGCCGACGTCCCGCAGCACCAAGTCGATGTGCCAGCGTGGATCCAACCGCCCGGATGGGAACTGCCAGCTCCCGAGATACCAGTCCGGTGGCTCGGCGTTACGCGACGGGGAGAAGTAATGCGCGACGTCATGTGCCACCAGCGTGGCGTACTGGTGGGGCTGCGCCACGATCACTTTGATCGCGAAGTGTCGGAACAACGCATTGGTCTGCGCGTCGAACGCCCGAAAGCGGTAGCGCGGGCTGGCGCGGTCCCAATCGTAGAAATTGGGCCCGGGCCGCTCGTCAGGTGGATGCGGCGAACACAACGGGATCTCGCCCGGCGTCACCTCGAAACGGGCACAGTCCGCGAACGGCGCGACCCGACCCCAGAGGAACATCCCGTCGGCATTCTGCAGGGCAAAACTCCCATGCGCGGCGGCGAACCAGGCCGCGTAAGCGAGCAGCGGCGCTGCCCAACACAGGACGAATGCGATCAGCCGTCGGGTCCCGGCATTGCGGGCGAGCAGGTAGACGGCGGCGAGCAACCCCAGCACCAGCGCCACCGAGCGGGTGAGGGTGGCCGCGGCCAGCAGGATACCGGCGCCGGCGGACATGGCGACGGTCGGGCGCGGGCGGCATAGCAGCAATACGATCGCTGCGGCCAGCAGGGTGGCGAACAGCGTCTCAGCCATGACCATCTGCTCGATGTCCACCTGATAGGCATCCAGCAGAACAGGCGCAGCAGCCGAAGCCGCGAGCCACCGGGGCAAGCCACGCCGCAGCGACAGATGGTACAGCGCGGCGCCGATACCGAGACCTAGCAGGTGCGTGACGGCAGGGACCACCACCAGCGACGGCGACCACGCGAACAGGCGCAGGAAGGCGGAGTACCCGAACGGCCGGACCGGATCCGGGCTGAGCTCGCGGGCGTACCGCAGGTAGGAATACGAGTCGCCATAGAACTCCAACGCCGGCCAGTAGGCGACGAGCGCCGCAACCCGCAGGAGGCTACCGCCTGCCAACAGCACCGCGAACAGGCGGTGCTGTTGGCATAACCGACTCGTGTGCCGCCACAGCACCGGCCAACCCACGTCATCGGCCGGTCATGCATCGGCCGGTCATGGCACCGGACGGGTCGCCACGCACAACACCGACTGCCCGAACGGCACCCGGATCCGCCGTTCGACACACCGACTGATCGGCACGATGACCCGGTCGTAGAGGCGTACCAGACGAGGATCCGCGCTGCGCTGTCGCACCCGCCGGACCGCCACCCACCAGGCGATACCGCCCAGCAGGTTCACCGGCTCCACCCGCTCGACGCGCAGGCCGGCCAGTTCCACCGGCCGCCGCAGTGTGGCTGGCGTGTAGCGACGGAAATGACCGACCATGCGGTCGAACTCGCCGTACAGCGCCGGATAGGCCGGCACCCACAGCACGATGCGACCGCCGGGAATCACCAGGCGGGACAGCCGTCGCAGCGCGGCCACGTCGTCTTCGATGTGCTCCAGGACGTTCATCATGATCAATGTGTCAACCGGGCGCACCGCGGGCTCCAACGCCGCTGTCCGTTCGATCCCGGGCAGGTCAACCCCGGGCAGGTCAGCCCGGCGCAGGCCAGCGACGTCGAGCATGACCACGTCGACATCCGCGCGCCCGGCAAAACGGTGACGCAGTGTCTGTAGGCAAAACGGATCAGTGTCCGAAACGATGAGATGCTCATAACCGTGCAGACCCGCGGCGAAGTCTCCGAGGCCCGACCCGACCTCCAGAATGCGCCGGCCGCAGTACGGCGAGACGAGGTCGAGTTCGAAACGCCGGTAGTTGACCGCGTCCGCGCCCCCCAGATGATTCTCCAGTACCCGCGGCTCAACGCCGTCGGCGACTGGGATCGCAGCCGGCGCGCCGGCCAGTACCGCGGTCATTTCGAGCCCGCTTCGCGTGGTCCGGGGCGACCCACGGTCAGTAGATGCAGGAAGAAGGATGCGAAGACACTCTGTGCGCCGAGCACCATCAACGTCATGGCCAGCAGGGCCGGCCGTAGTTCGTCAATCGGGCCGAGATCAGCGGCGATCCAGCGAGCGAGAACGATCGTGTCGATTACCAACCCGATGACGAACAGCAGGAGGCCGGCCACGAGGCCGCGCTCGAGGGTGAATCGCCGGTACGCCCAGGCGAGCATGCGACGCGGCCGCTGCGCCCAGCCCAGGCCGCGGTTGTAAACATCGGCGAAGAGCCCGAGGAGCACCACCTGCCAACCGAGGATGGCAACCATCGCGAACAGCACGCAGAAATGGACGTCGAAACGGTGAAAGCCGACGTCGAGGGCGCCGGGCAGGAGTACGAGCTGCCCGGCGACACCAAACCCGAGCAGTACCAGCCCCGGGCCGACGAATAGGTGGCGAGGTGCGAGTGGCAACATGAAACGCAGGTGCCGCCAGCCGTCCCGAAGCGACCGTAACTTGGACGCACCGACCCGGGGATGATAGGTGATCGGCACTTCTTCGACCCGCAGGTCGACCCGGGCAGCCGAGATGATCAGCTCGGAGGCGAGCTCCATCCCCTCGCACCGCGGACCCATCCGCTCGTACGCGCCACGGGTGAACGCACGCATCCCGGAATGGGCATCAGACGAAGCGAGACCGAAGATCCGATTGAGGATCCCGGTCAGCACGGGATTACCCAGATAGCGATGGGACCACGACATCGCGCCAGGCATGATCCGGCCGGTGAAACGAGAGCCGAGAACGTAGTCGGCGCGGCCGGTCCGCAACGGCTCAACGAGCACTGGAAGTTCCGAGAAATCATATGAATCGTCGGAGTCACCCATTACCAGATAGCGACCACGAGCGGCCGCGAATCCGGCGATGTACGCGTTTCCATAACCGCGTCGGGGCTCCGTCAGGACACGCGCGCCGGCCGAGCGTGCGACCGATACCGAGTCGTCCGTCGAGCCGTTGTCGACGACGATCACCTCGCCGCCGAGACCGGCCGCGGCAAGGCCCGCGAACGCCTTGGCCACGCAGGCCCCGACCGATGCCTCCTCGTTGAGACACGGCATCACCACGGAGATCTCGACGGAAGCCTCGGCGGGGATCTCTACGGCGCCACGTCCGGTGCCGGTACCGACTGGGTCCGTCCGGCCGTGTCCGGCGATCGCAACCGCGGCTGGTCGGGCCGTCAAGGCCGCCCGATTCTCAGTCACCCAGCCTCCCGAGATGATCGATAATGGATACCATCGGTGACAGTACTAATACTTAAGGCGAAACAGCGGCAAGAGTGACCCGCGGGTCTGTCACGTTGGGTAAAATTTATGGAGCCTTCCGTAAAATTATTCATCGAAGCCCGAGAGCGAAGACCGAGTCCGCCGGGGGGTACCTGTCGGCGCGATGGCGCGATCGGGGATCGTGGAGCACCAACCGCGGCCACTCGCGGCCGACGCAGGAGGAAAGGAACCACCATGGCGGATGTGTCGGTACGCTTCGCGATGACCGATGACAGCGAGATCGTGCTCAACCTGTCGCTCACGCAGGCGATCCGACTGACCGAAGCCATCGCGTCCAAGGTCAGTCAGGCGATGACCGAGCAGCCGCCACGGGGGAGCCTCAACGGCAGCTCCTACGGCGGCCCAGCCGTGCGGCCAGGGCCCTATTCCACCTCGTGACGGCGACCCACATCACCGCGAAACGGGTTGTGGATGGGGACGGTGGCGCCAGCCACAGGCCCTAGCCGGTCAGCTGGGCGATAAGAGCACGCAGCAGTTCGAGGTCGCGCCGGCGGATCTCCGCCGGCGAACGACCGTTGACGCTCTGCGGCGTGAGTGACGCGCGGACTCTACGCAGTTTGTCCCGTAACTCCTGAAGCTCGTGCGGAGGCAGCAAACCCTCGCGCAGCAGCAGCACGACGTGCCCGCCGTGCTCGACAATGTCGATGGAACCCGACATGGGCAGGGTGACGACGCGGATACCGATCGGCTCCTGCTGGTCATAGACCATGAAAAGTCGGTCCTCGGCGATGATTTCAGCCGTGCCGTCGTCCCAGAGCACCGTTGCACGGGCCGCACTCGGCAGTTCCCAGCCGGCCGTCTCGACCCGCACCCCGTCCTCTTCGCCCAGCCCGGGTTCACGGCGTGGTGCCGCATGCACCGCCAGGACGGTTCCGCACCGAGACCAGACTCCACCGCCAAGATCATCAGCTGGAGACACCCGGTCTCCGGTGGCGAACATGACGAGACCGCCTCGGCCATCGGGGGCCGTTGGTCTCTGCACCGCCATGGCGTGATCGTAGGGCGATATGGGTGGCGGCCGACACAGGCGCCTGTCTGCGACCCCCGGCCCGGGGGGGCAGGACACACCCACTGTCACAGATCGATACGTCTCCGGCGCCGGATGCCCGACCATGCATAACGCGACACTTCACGGAGTTGATGCCCGCGAGCCATGAACTGGACGTACGTTCGCGGAACCGCTGGAACGGACGATCCTTTGGCACCCACCCGGAGGCCACCAATGCGCGACACCGGTTATCCCCCCATCGAGGAACACGCGGTCATCGGCGATTTGCGTACGGTAGCACTCGTCGCGACTGACGGCACCATCGACTGGTACTGTCCGCAACGCTTCGACAGCCCATCGGTGTTCGCGAGCCTGCTCGACGCCGAACGCGGCGGAGCATTCCGCATCCACTGTCCCGGTTCCCGCGCCAAGCAGCTCTATCTACCGGACTCCAATGTGCTGATGACGCGTTTCCTCGCGCCGCAGGCCGTCGGAGAGGTCGTCGACTTCATGGTCCCGGTCGACAGCGACATCACCGAAGCCCCGCATGTGATCGTCCGCCAGGCCCGTGCTGTCCGCGGGCGAGCCGAGTTCTCGCTGCGCTGTCATCCACGCTTCGACTATGGGCGCGCATCGCATACGGTCACGATTGTCGACGGTCAGGGTGCGGTGTTCGACTCCCCCGTCGGCACCCTCACCCTACGCACCTGCGTGCCTCTTGTGGCCGACGATGACGGCGTCACCGCGATGTTCACGCTTGACACCGGCGAAACCGCGGACGTCGTCATGGAATGGAACACTCCCATCCGCCCGCTCGTGCAAGGGGAGGCGGATCGCCTGTTCAACCGCACCCTCACCTACTGGCAGACCTGGCTTCGCCGCAGCCGGTACCATGGACGCTGGCGGGAGATGGTGAACCGTTCTGCGCTCGTTCTTAAACTGCTCGTCTACCGGCCGACCGGGGCCCTGGTCGCCGCGCCGACCACCTCCCTGCCGGAGGAACTCGGCGGAATCCGCAATTGGGACTACCGCTACACCTGGATCCGCGACGCCGCGTTCACCACATACGCTCTGATGACGCTCGGGTTCACCGACGAGGCCGCGGCCTTCATGGACTGGCTGGAACAGCGCTGCCACGAGGCGCCGGCAGACAAAGGCCTGCACGTCCTCTACAGCGTCGACGGCAACGCCGATCTTGACGAGATCGTACTCGAGCATCTGCGCGGCTACCGCGACTCGAAGCCGGTACGGATCGGTAACGGCGCCGCCGGCCAACTCCAGCTCGACATATACGGCGAGCTCATGGACTCGGTCTACCTGTACAACAAGCTCGCCGCACCGATTTCCTTCCAGCTGTGGGAGGCACTTTCCCGCCAACTGGACTGGCTCGCCAAACACTGGGAGGAGCCGGATGAAGGTATCTGGGAGACGCGTGGCGGCCGGCAACGCTTCACCTATTCGGCGTTGATGACCTGGGTGGCCTTTGAGCGCGCGTGTCGGATATCCCGCCAGCGCGGGCTGCCCGGTCCCACGAACGAATGGAAGGATTACGCCGGCCGCGCCTACCGTTTCGTCCAGAACGCGGCATGGGATCCGGCCCGCGGTGCCTACATGGAGCATCCCGGGTCATCCAGACTGGACGCCTCGCTGCTCTGCATGCCGCTGGTCAAGTTCTCCGGGCCCACCGACCCGCGCTTCCTGTCAACCCTCGACCGCGTCGGTGAGGACCTCGTCAGCGACAGTCTGGTACGCCGCTATGCCGCTGATGGCAGCGATGGTCTGCACGGGGACGAAGGCACGTTCAACCTGTGCTCCTTCTGGTACGTCGAAGCGCTCACCCGCGCGGGCCGGGTAACCGAGGCACGGCTGGTGTTCGAGAAGATGCTCACCTACGCCAACCACGTCGGCCTGTATGCCGAGGAGATCGGACCGTCCGGCGAGGCCCTGGGAAACTTCCCGCAGGCGTTCACGCATCTCGCCCTGATCAGTGCGGCCGTCCACCTGGACCGCACCCTCGGCTAGGGAATGCCGGGTTGGCAACCAGCGGAGCACCAGATCATCACCTGCGAACGCAGGAGCGGGTGGGTGCCCGCGTGTCGGCTGGAAGACGACATGTTGCTGACGTGTGCCGGATCCACCGGCAGGATGGGTACATCCGGCCCACCAGGGCTGAGTCAGGGACGCTGCAGGGACGATGGACGAGGGGCGCGACGATGGCGGGACTTGACCGTTTCCGGGTCGAGGTGGTGACCGGACGCGGAGCCGAGGCCGGGGTGGTGATCCGCCTGCCGGGAGTCCTTGTCGTCGCCCGCGCCGGGCGTCCCGAGACTCACGAGGTAGCCAAGACGCTGCTGGCGATGTGCGCCGAGGTCGCCGGTGACTCGGGGCCTGCGTCGACTACCGGCCGACGGCTGGTACGCCGGGTTGCGGGGCTACTCGCGGACGCCGACCCGGACGCGGTACCCGACTTCACCCTGCTGGCCGGGGTGGGCGACCGCCTGGCAGCGCTGATCCACGGCTCGATGGAGGTGGCCGCCTACGGGCCGACCCCACTTGCCCTGTCCGGCGCCGAGTCGGCCACCTGGGTGGACCGCCTCCTACCCGCCGAGGTCGGTCGACTTGACATCGGGCCGGTCGGCACGCTTGGGCCCGCCGGCATCGTCGGCGCCGTGAGCGAGCCGACCCGCGAAGCCTTTCCGCTGGACCTGCGAATCGGCGCCGTACCCGGCATCGGGGCGTCACTGGTGCTCTCCGACTCGCCGATAGCGGTCGTGCCCAGGGGGGCAGAGGAGGACTTCCTGGCTGAAATCGGCGGACCACGCGACCCGATGACCTCGGCGGCGCCGATCCCGTCGTCGGGTGCGGGAGCGGCGGCCGGGTCGTCCCGCGAATCCATGTCTCCGATATCGCAGGTGCCGCCGATATCGTCGATGTCCACGGCGCCGCCGGCGCTGGCCCCGCTCAACAGCAAGGACATCGGTGAAGCGGCGCACTGGCAGCGGACCGGACAGCCCACAGAGGCCGCGGACTTCGCCGCGCTCACGGCCGCCGATGCCGACCCGCCGACCGAGCTCGCAGGCCGTGACTCGGCTGCCGCCCGGATGGAGGACACCGAGAGCGAGGCGCTCACCGAACTGCCCGGCCGCGGTCTCGATGTCGCTGACCTGTTCGACGACCAGGACGCCCCGACCATGCTGCCCGGCCAGTCCGAAGCACAGGTCGAGGGAATCCTCTGCGCCAACGGCCACTTCAACCACCCGGACGCGCCCTACTGCACCGAATGCGGGTTGTCGCTGGCCCAGCAGACCGGTAACCCGGTCTGGGGCCCCCGACCGACGATCGGGGTGATCCTCCTCGACGACGGCACGGAGGTCCACGTCGACACGAACCTGGTGATCGGCCGGCAGCCCGACCGGGACGAGGCGGTACGGGCGGGTCGCGCGCGCCCGCTGATGCTCGAGGACGGCGAGAGCGCGGTGTCCCGCGTCCACGCGGTCATCACGCTCAGCGGGTGGGACGCGGTCATCGCCGACCAGGGCTCGGCGAACGGCACCTACATCGCCCCGCCCGAGGCGACAGTGTGGACACCGCTGAACCCGCACGACCCGGCTCCGCTCGTCCCCGGCACCCGGGTCCAGGTGGGCAAGCGGACGTTCGTGTTCAACCCGCCGATGCAGGGCTGAGCGCAGCATGGCCATAGGGAGGCCCGATCTGGATCGTGACCCCACAGACAGTGACCCCACAGACAATCACCGGACAGGCAGTGACCGGACGGCGAGGCTACGGCGAGCCTCCCGCTGGTTGCCGCTGGTCCTGGTCTTGGTGATCGCCCTGCTGGCCGCAGGCGCAGGCCTGCGCGGGATTGTCGACCAGGCTCCCGGCGAGGGTTCCGTGGACGCCGGATTCGCCCGCGACATGTCCGTCCATCATGTCCAAGCCGTCGAGATGGCGATGGTCGAGTTCCGCGGTAGCGCCGACGCGACACAACGTGGTGTCGCCCAGGACGTTGCGCTCACCCAACAGCGGGAGATCGGCATCATGTCGGCATGGCTGACCCAGTGGAACCTGGCACAGATCTCGACCGACCCGCCGATGGGCTGGATGCGATCCGTGCACCAGGCGAGCCATGACAGCTCCGGGCATGACGGGGAAACAACGCATTCCACGCGGATGCCCGGCATGGCCACCGACGCAGAACTGGGCCAGCTGTCCAAGGCTTCCGGGCGGGAGCTGGACGCCCTCTTCCTCACCCTCATGATCCGCCATCACCGTGGCGGGATCACGATGGCGCAGGAGGCCGCGGCCCGCGCCCAGGAGCCCGATGTGCGGGCACTGGCTCGGGCGATGGTCATCAACCAGGCGATCGAAATCGACCAGATGGAGGCCGACCTGCACGCCATGGGGGCTCCCCCGGCCTGATGCGGAGTTGGAGCGCCCGGGACGATGACACGTCGGGCGTACCGTAGGCGGCTGTGACCACAGCCCACCCGGATACCCGAGCTCTCCCCGCGGCGGTGCCGGGGCGCCACCGGTTCGCGGACCACCTCGGCCGCGCATGACCGCGCATCGGCAACCGGAGCTGCTCGGCCGCACGGCGCTTGTGACCGGTGCGTCCAGCGGGATCGGACACGCCATCGCCGTCCGGCTCGCCGTCGCGGGTGCGTCGGTCATCGCGACCGGCCGGGACCAGCCCGCGCTGGACGCGCTGGCCGCGCAGGCGGGCGGCCACGGAGCCGAGATCCACCTCCACCGGGCGGACATCACCGACACCGATGCCCGGGCCGAGCTCGCCGAGGCTGTCCGCCGGCAGTTCGGCGGCCTGTCCATCCTGATCCACTCGGCTGGTGCCTATCAACGTTCGCCCATGGCGGACGCGGACATCAGCGACCTTGACCACCAGTACGCGGTGAACGTCCGTGCCCCCTACGCCCTCACCCAGCTCCTGCTCCCGGATCTGCTGCGCGCAGGCCGCCACTCAGGCGGGGACGTCATCTTCGTCAACTCGACCCAGGGCATCTCCGCCAGTCCGAAGATCGGCCAGTATGCCGCCACCAAGCACGCGCTGCGCGCGATCGCGGACAGCCTGCGCGCAGAGGTAGCCGACGCCGACGTCCGCGTGTGCACGATGCTTCCCGGCCGGACGGCGACCGCCATGCAGCGCCGGGTCCTCCAGGCCGAGGGCCGACCCTGGGCGCCAGACGCGCTCATGGCGCCGCAGGACGTCGCCGAGATGGTGACGGCGGTGCTCGCGCTGCCCATCCGCACCACCGTCACCGAGGTCGTGATGCGCCCGACTCGCACGCTCCCGCCCGGTTAGGGCATGTCTGGTGGATCTTCGATCGCATGGACCAATATCCACCAGACAGGCCCTGGTTCCCGGTATCCCGGACGCCCCGGACGTCCCGGACGTCCCGGACGTCCCGAGTGATCAGACGTCGGCGGGGACGAGATCCGCGAGCAGGGCGCGGACCCGGGCATCGATATCGTCACGAATGGGTCGAATCTGCTCAGGTGCCTTGCCGGCGGGATCGGCGAGGTCCCAGACGAGGTAGCGTTTGCCCGGGTAGACAGGGCAGGCGTCGCCGCAGCCCATAGTGATCACGACATCCGCAGCATGAACCGCGGCATCCGTGAGCGGCTTGGGGAACTCCTTGGACAGGTCGATGCCGACTTCGTTCATGATTGCCCGAACGGCGGGGTTGATTTCCGAGGCCGGGGCGGAGCCCGCCGAACGGACGATTACCCGACCGGCAGCGTGGTGATTAAGAAGGGCTGCGGCCATCTGGGAACGGCCGGCATTGTGGACACAGACGAACAGCACCTCGGGGATGTCGGACACAAGCGTTTCCTTTCATGAATAGGGTCTGATTACCGAGCCCAACGAGCTGACTACGTATATCGCCTGGCCGGTAACCGAAATTCGGCGATCCCGCCGGGAAGACCGCCGGGAAGATCAGCCGATCAGGGCGTGCCTGATGGATGTTGGTCGATGCGGGCTATGATCCATCAGACACGCCCTAGGGGCGGATCGGCCATGGATCTTCTCGCGCCGCCGGTACCGGGGTGGGCGACCACCGCGGCGGGCGTGGCCACCGGGCCCAGGTCCGGATAAAACAGGCGGATCCCCGCGACCGCGACACCGCCGCCGACGATCTGAGCGGCGATGAAACCCGGGGCGGACGCGGGAGCGATACCGGCGAAACTGTCCGACAACATCCGGCCGACGGTGATCGCAGGGTTGGCGAAACTAGTCGAGCTGGTGAACCAGTACGCCGCCCCGATGTAGGTGCCGACCGCAGCTGGCGCCCGATCGCCCCGACCGGATCTGGCCAGCGCGAAGATGACGAGCAGGAGGCCTGCCGTCGCCACGACCTCGGACAACAGGTGCGGGCCGGACGCCCGGTGATGGGTGGAGATCGATACCGCCGGCAGGTCGAACATCAGATTGGCGAGCACCGCCCCGGCGACGCAGCCGCCGACCTGGGCGGGCAGATAGGCGGCGGCATCCCGCCACGACATCCCGCCGAACAGGGCGTCGACCGCGGACACCACCGGGTTGAAGTGGGCACCTGAGACCGGACCGACCATCAGGATGATGGCGAACAGGCCTGCGGCGGTCGCAGCCGAGTTCTCCACCAGCTGCAGGCCGACCTGGTTCGGGCTGAGTTGCTGGGCGGCGATCCCTGAACCGATCACGAGCGCGGCGAGCAGCATGCTGCCGACCGTCTCCGCCGCGAGCCGCCGTACCAGCGGCGGGGTCTGCCCGGCAGTCACGGAGCGGGGCTGATGACGGTCAACAGTTCGCCCGCCCCAGCCTGTGCTCCGGCGGCAGTGGCAGTGGGCTCCGGCCCACAGCCGGCCGGACCGCACGCGCATGCAGACCCCGGCACCGCGGCGTCGACGATCGTCGGCTGCGTACTCGTCGGCTGCGTACTCGGTGGCTGCGTGCTCGGTGGCTGCGTGGACACGCTGGCCTCGACATCGGCGAGGACGGTGTAGACCTCCCACGGTGCCCCGTCGGGATCGTCGACCCAGACCTTGTCCTGCACCGCATAGCAGCAGGACGTGCCCTCCTGCGTTGCCGTGGCCAGGCCCTGCTCGGCCAGCCGCCTCGTGGCTGCGACGACATCGTCGGTGGATTCGACCTCAACCCCGAGGTGGTTGAGTGCCCCGGTCACGCCGGCGCCGCGAGCCTGAGGGTTTTCGATCAATACCAGTTTCAGCGGCGGGACGTCCACGGCGAAGTTCGCGTACCCCGGCCGTTGCTTCGCGGGCCCCACCCCGAAGAGCTTCGAGTAGAAATCAACCGCCGCATCCACATCCGAGACGTTCAGTGCCAGTTGCACCCGAGCCGCCATCATCACCACACTCCAGACATCGACAAGCATCTATATCTTGATGCTGTTGAGGGTGCCCCAGCCATAGACGGCTGTCAATAGCCGAGGCATGCTGACGTCATGACCGCGACCAGAATCGAATTCGGGACGGAGGCATCCGCCAATGCGGACTGGGCCTGCGCCACCCCGCTCTCTCGCGAACCCCTCTCCGCCGAGGCCGCCGCACAGCTCGCCGGTGTCCTCAAGGCCATCGCCGACCCCACCCGGCTGCGGCTGCTCTCATTGATCTATGCCCATGCCGGCGGTGAGGCGTGCGTGTGTGAGCTGACCGAACCGCTGGGCCTGAGCCAGCCCACGATCAGCCACCACCTCAAGGTGCTCGTCGACGCCGGCCTGCTCACCCGTGACAAACGCGGTGTGTGGTCGTACTACCGGGCCGTTCCCGCGCGGTTGGCCGCTCTCGGCAGCCTGATCACGCCGGGTGATCCCACGGATGGCGCGGTGTCCGGCTGAACTGCGTCCGGCTGAACTGCGTCCGGCTGAACTCCCCGAGCGTCCGCTACGGCGGGATTGCCCTGGCGGCGCCGGGTGCGCGAGAATGATCGCGATCGAACATCCGGTGCCACCAGGCTCTGGACGCCCTACCGTGGGCGTGGCGTACCGTGACACCACTATCAGAGCATGGAAGTCGACGCGTTTCCGGGGGGTGCGGCCGTGCCGGGAACGACGCCGCCGCCCGTGTCGGGCGCTGTCGTGGCTCCACTGCGGCCGGAGGACCCCCGCGAGCTCGGGCCGTACCGCATCGCCGGCCGTCTTGGGCAGGGCGGGATGGGCGCCGTCTTCCTCGCCTCCCACCCGGACAGGTCCCAGCAGGACAGCCAGTGGGTAGCGATCAAGGTGATCCGCCCGGATCTCGCCCAACACCCCGAGTTCCGCGCCCGCTTCCGGCGCGAGGCCGAAAGCGCCCGCAAGGTGAAGCGCTTCGCGACCGCCGCCGTGCTCGACGCCGACCCCGACGGCCCCCAGCCTTACCTTGTCACCGAATACGTCGAGGGACCGACGCTGTCGAAGATGGTCAACGCCCGCGGCCCGCTGCGACCCGCCGACCTTGAACATCTCGCGCTGAGCGTCGCGACGGCGCTAAGCGCCATCCACAATGCCGGCATCATCCACCGTGACCTGACTCCGTCCAATGTGCTGCTGTCACCGGTCGGCCCCAAAGTGATCGACTTCGGGCTCGCCCGGTCGTCAAGCATCCTGACCAACATCAGCCATGTCGGTGCGCAACCGATCGGCACACCCGCCTACATGGCGCCCGAGCAGATCGTCGACGATGCCGTCACGTCAGCGGTGGATGTGTTCGCCTGGGGAAGCGTCGTCATCTTCGCCGGGACCGGCCATCCGGCATGGGGCGAAGGACCTACCGATGCGATCCTTTATCGGATCATCCATGACGAACCACGCCTTCATGGCATCCCCGATGACCTGCGCGAACTCGTCACGCGCGCGATGCGCAAGGACCCGGCCGAACGCCCGAGCGCCGACGCGCTGCGAGCCGTCCTGACCGGCAGCCTGGACCCCGCCAGCCTGGCCGGACCCGAAACGACGGGAAGATCAGCGGGAAGGCTGCGTAGAGGATCCGCGGGGGGCGGTCGATCGCGCCGACGCCTCGCGCTCGCGCAGCGTGATCCGCCGGCGCCGTCGCTGGCCGACGGTGGTGGCACCGTTGGGCTTGTCCCATCGAATCCGCCGGTACCACCGCCGGTGTCGCCGAGACCGACGGTGGCACCGACACCGGTCTCGCCCTACCCCGCGGTCTCGCCCGCGCCGGCGGGGTCCGGGCCAGCCCGACGAATGGCCGTCCCCGTCACGCCCGCTCCACGCCGACGCCGCCTGGGTCGGCGCGGGCTTGTCCTGCTCAGCTGTCTCACGGCGGCGGTTGCGACAGCGTCCGTCGTGGCCGTCGCCGTTACGGGCCGAAACAGTGGCCGGACGGGCGTGGACCGAGCTGCGGTATCCCGGCAACTTGCGAGCAACGCGGACACCCAGCGTCAGAGCGACCCAGAGCTGGCCGGCCAACTCGCCCTCGCGGCATACCGGATCGCTCCGACGGCCCAGGCGCGGCGCGCCATGGTCGCGTCATTCGTCGCCTCATCCGCGGTGTCGCTGCCACAACGCGGCGCGACGGTGATCGATGTCGCCTGGGACGCCCGAGGCCGGACCCTCGCCGAGGTCGACACCGATGGCCGGGTCCGGCTGTGGGATCTCAGCGACCGCGGCAAGCCGACCCTGACCTCCGAACTCGGCCCGGCGGTGACCGGGCCGGCAAGCGGTGTCGCGCTGAACGCGGACAGCCGCAGCCTCGCGGTCGGCGGCGTCGACAACACCGCCCGGCTCTGGGCCGACCGGACCTGGGAGACCGGTGGAACTGGCGGATCCGGTGCTACCGGCGGAGTCAGCCGGCTCGACGGTCACATCAGCCCGGTTGTCCGGCTCGTGTTCGACGCCTCCGGCAGACTGCTGGTGACGGTAGGTGCGGACGGAACGGTCGGGCTGTGGGACGTCAGCGATCCACGGCATCCGGCATCGCTTACATTTCTGACCAACCGCAGCGGTCTGGTGACCGACATCGCACTGCGCCCGGACGGTCACCTTCTCGCCACCGCTGCCGTGAACGAAACTGTGCGATTGTGGGATCTGACGGACCCGGCACAGCCCCACCAGATCGCCGCCATGTCCGGACACGTCGGTGCGGTCGTAACGGTGGCCTTCAGCCAGGACGGACGCACAGCTGTGACCGGTGGTGACGATCACACGTTGCGGCTGTGGGATCTGACGGACCCGGCCAAACCGCGGGCGACGGACGTCCTGACCGCCCACGACGATCGTGTGACCGGCGCAGCCTTCGGCGCGGACGGCCTGCTGGTGTCCGCCGGCACCGACGGCGCCATCGTGTTCTGGGACGCCACCGCGAAACCCGTCGAGCTGACCCGGCTCGTCGACCGGAACAAGGCCGTCAGCCGACTTGCGGTGTCCGCAGAGGGTTACGCGTTCGCGGCCGGCGGCTCCAACGGCGACCTGCGGGTGCTGTCGACCGATCCAGCCACGCTTGCCCGGACCGCCTGCGCGGATCCACGCTTGCGACCCAGCCGCGAGCGGTGGACGCAGTGGGCTCCGCAGGTTCCTTACTCCGACCCCTGCCCGCAATAGCCCCCGCGACGACGAGGGCCTACTTTCTGAATCTTCGCTGGTATCGCCCCCACCAATATCCAGGAAGCAGGCCCTGGGCGGGGTGTCCGTAGGGAGCTCGGCCCGATCGCTCAGATCTCAGGGAGCGCCGAGAACCCGGGGGTATTTCCTGTCTGCATGGCGTTGGGGACGTCTAGTTGGAACCAGACGGTCTTGCCTGTGCGGGTGGGCCTCGCACCCCAGCGGGTGGCCAATTCGGCGACAAGTTGCAGGCCACGGCCTCCTTCGTCGTCGAAGGTGGGATGCAGCAGGCGGGGCACCCGGGTGTCCTCGTCGGAGACTTCGACGTAGAGGGCGTGCTGTCCCCGGCGCAGGACGAGGTTGCTGGGGGTGTTCGCGTAGCGGATCGCGTTGGTGACCAGTTCACTGACCAGGAGTTCGACGGTGAAGACGTCCTCGCCGATTCCCCAGTGCTCGAGGGCGGTGCGGACGGTTGCCCGCGCGATTTTGGCGGCCCGAGGCTCGGGGGCGATCGAAGTGGTGGTGGTGGTGGCCGTGGTGGTGGCGCGGACAAGCAGCAGCGCCACGTCGTCGTCATAGCCCTCGCCGCGGTCGATGAGGGAGAGCAACCGGTCAGCAGTCATATCAAGATCTTTTGAATTGACACTGCTCCCGAGGCTGTCAGGCGTCCGGAGAGCGCCCATGAGATGCCGGCAGCCTTCGTCGATGTCGATGGACGGGGCTTCGACCAGGCCGTCGGTGAACAGGGCAAGGGTGGAGCCAGCTGGGAACGGGTGCCGAGTTTCGGCGAACGTCTGACCGCCGACGCCGAGGATGATGTCGCTGTGGCCTTCGAGGAGCCGGACCTCTCCGTCGGGGCGGGCGAGGACGGGGTCCAAGTGGCCGGCGTTGGCCAGACAGATCGTGCCGGTGGCGGGTTCGAAGATAGCGTAGATGCAGCTCACGAGGGTTCCCTCGGGACCGGCGCCGATGCTCTGGACGAGGTCGTCGAGGTGGGTGAGAACGTCGGCAGCGGGCAGATCGAGCGCAGCGAAGGCCCGGACAGCGGCGCGGACCTGCCCCATAACCGCCGCGGCGGCAAGACCCCGGCCCATGACATCACCGATGACAAGGGCGGCTCGGCCCGCGGACAGCGGGATCACGTCAAACCAGTCGCCTCCGACCTCGGTGCCGGCCGTTCCCGGTTCGTAGCGCCAGGCGATGTCCAGACCTTCGAGGGTCGGAGTGCCGTGGGGTAGCAGGCCTCGTTGCAGGGTGATGGCAGCGGCCCGCTGACGGGCGTAGGCATGAGCGTTTGCCACCGCGTTGGAGATTCGGCTCCCCAGCGCGGCGGCGGTCTGCACGTCCCAGTCGGTATAACGACGCCGGGACGAGCCGATGCCGAAGTAGACGACGCCGAAGAACCGTTGGCCCACCAGGAGGGGGGCCGCGATGGCCATGTTTATCTGGATGCGCTCGAAGAACTTGGCCGGATCCGGTACATGAACGCTGCGGATCACCCGGTCGTCGATGTCGAAAAGCACCGGCCGGCGCGTGGCGAGCGCCCGGTGAGCGGGATTGTCCGGGCCGAGCTCGACCAGCGTACCGATGATTGAGCCTGAATCCTGTGGTTGGGGTGAGGAGCGCGGCCGGTTTGCCTCGGCGAATCCGCGCAGCGCCAGCCGGTTTGGCCTCGCGTCGGCGTCGAGGGGCTCGTCGGCCAGCAGCACTTCGCAGTTATCCGCGAATTCCGGGACGGCGAGTTCGACGATCGCCTTCAACGTGTCCAAAAGCTTCAACGAGGCTCCGAGTAGCCTGCTGGCCCGGCCCAGCAGGCGCAGCCGCTGTTCCACAACGTCACGTGCCGCCTCCGCCTGACGCTGTTCGGTCACATCAATCAAGGCGACACCCACCGCGGCCGTTACACCGTCCGGGTCGCGGAGCGGGTAATGGGAAACCCGCCAGATGCGCTGGTCGGGCCAGCTTGCCGGGGTGCTTCCGGTGATCTCCACGTCGAGGATCGGCTCCCCGGTGGACAGCACCTGCCGGAACACATCCCAGGCGTAGGGCTCCACGTCAGGAAGCAGATCGGAGATGGCCCGGCCGCCGATGTCGTCCACGGACAGACCGTTGATAGCCAGTATCGCGCGGTTCATCATGCATATCCGTAGCTCCGCGTCCACGACCAACAAACCGATAGGAGCCGTGTCCGCGAGCTGTGTGATCAGCCCAAGGCGTTCCCAGCGGTCCGATACCAGGCTACGCCGATCTTGGGCGCCCGCACGACGAATCCTCGGTGGGCGTGAGCCGCGAGGATCCGGCGTCGATTCCATGTGACTGCCCTGCGATTGGCGGAAGCTGCGATTGGGATATATGGCGTTGTCGCGGCCAGCGACGGCGTGAGGTCACACGGTCAGATGCACCATCCCCATCCCCATCGCCATCCCCATCATCCATGCAGTCACAGAGTTACCGATCCCCGGAGCCGGATGTAACCAAACGCGCGAAGCGGCACCCGGGGCTACGTCGCATCCTGATAGCGGAACCACGTTCAGGCCCTTAGAGCGCCCGGCAATAGGGGACGCGGCGTCGCGGGGCCGGGGCACGCACCTCGCCACGTTGTCGTCGGTCGACACCCAACACCTCCGGTGTCTCCCTCCTCGCACCTCGCGATGCACGCACCCCAGCTTCGCTCCTTGATCCACTTCCCTATTGCCGGGCGCTCTAAAGGATGTGAATGTGATGTTGCTGGAGAAACATCAGATTCACATCGTTGAGAGGCGGCCGGTGCGGGCCGGCTGGCCGATCACCCCCGTGACCACGCGGGCAGCCCGACAGAGGCACTCATCGCACGCGCAGCCCGCGGCGTAGCCCGTCGAGCTTGTCGACCAGCATGCGGTAGACCGGTCAGGTCCGTGGCCCGTGCCGGCACGTCGGCACGTCGGCACGTCGGCACGTCGGGCACATTCATGTTGTGACCGGGCCGACCCCCGCAGTGAGCTTCCCAGCAAGGTTGATGTTGCCTGTCGTCGTCTCGTCGTTACGCGGCACCTCGTGGGACTTGAACGCGATGTCCTTGCCGTTACGCACATAGAAGTTGACGAATGCGGCGGTGGCCGGCTTACGCAGGGCCTCTTTGCTCACATACAGGTAGAGCGGTTTGCACAGCGGTATATAAGCGCCGGTCCCGGCGGACACCACCGACGGCGAAACACAGCCGCTGCCATTGTTCAGCTCCAGGCCGCGAATCTTGTTGCCGTAGGTCTCAAACGTCGGGAAGTCAAGGAAGCCCAGCGCGTTCTTGTTCTGGGCGACGTTCTGCGCGACGGCTTCCAGCTCGACCGCGCGGTACCCACGGACGTTATCGCTCGCCCCGTTCACCTCGTTGTTGAAAACCTGGCCGTGAACGGACGTCGGTGCCGGGCCGAACAACTCCACCGGCTCGTTCGGGAAGCTCGGATCGATCTGATTCCAGCTGGTGACTGTCGAACCCTTCTTCCACACGTTTGTGAGCTGGCTGAGCGTCAGGCACCGCGCCCAGGTGTTCGCCGGATTCACGATGACCGGCAGCGTGTTGTGGGCGATCTCGAACTCAGCGACCCTGTCGGCGCAGCCAGGGTCACCCTTGAAAGCGGTGTTCAATGCGAAGGAGGCCCCGGCGATGTCGATCTTACCCTGGCACAGCCGCGTGAAGCCGTCATCGGTGGACGTCGATTCGACGCGGACCGCAACGCCGCTCTGTTGCCGGCGGAACAGCGCGTAGGCAGTCTCGGTGATCGGTGCGACCTCGCTGGAACCGGAGGCGAGGACGACGTTCTCAGGCCGGACCGACGGCTCGCTCGGCAGGGCCGCCGTCTGGACCGGGGCCACCGCCGACAGCGACGCCGCGGGGGCCGCGGTACCTGACCCGCTGTTGTCCGCGGTAGCGACGATTCCGGCCGTTGTAGCCGCGATCAGAACGAGCACGGCGGCGGCCACCGAGACGATTCCCCGTCGGGTGCCGACAAAGCCGGTGAACACGCGCGGTTTCGTCCGACCGGCTGCGTGGGCCGCGTGGGACAGTTCAACCGGGACCGGGACATGAGCCGGAGCCGGCTCTGCGTTCCCGGCCTGCGCCACGCCGATCGTGGGCGGCATGCTGAGCGAGGGCCGGACTCCCCCGGGCGAGCTGCTCGAAATCGGCGGAACTGACGGTGGAAGGGTCCGCGAAACCGGCGGGACACTCAACGCCGGTGGAACACTCAACGCCGGTGGCGCGATGATCACGGTCTGGAGTGGGGGTGATGTCTGGCGCGCGCCCTGCGCGGCAATGAGCGCCGCACCGAGGGCAACATCGCCGGGCGAGCCGACATCCTGCCTTCCGATGCCGGGGAACGCCTCGGTGAGGACCCTGCCCACCAGGGGGATCCGGGTCGAGCCGCCGAGCAGGAGCAACATCGACAGGTCCGCGGACGTCGCCGGAACCGAACGAAGTGCGCGCTCGAGCACCCGGACCGTGTCGTCCACCATCGGTCGGATGAGGGCCTCGAACTCGTCGCGGGTCAACCGCACCGATTCCGACACGGCATCGCGGCCAGCCTGGGACAAACCCAGCGCTGACAGGTCAACCGAAATATCGACCACGTCATCCTCGGAGAGGATCTCCTTTGCCTGGGCGCATTCAGACCGTAACCGACGCAGAGCCGTGGCCGTCGCGGGATCCGTGTGGTCGAGACCGGACGCGGTGTCCCCGAGCGTGCGCAGGACATGGGCGAGCAGGATCTCATCGATCTCCATACCACCGGCGCGGGTGATCCCAGCGGGGGTACCGGCAATCTGGAATCCGGCGGGCATCGCGGCCAGCACCGCGGCCTCGAAGGAACCCGCGCCCAGGTCGTAAATGCCCACGAACGCCCCGGGGGTCGCCACCCCCCGACGATTGAGCAGCGCGCCGACAGCGTCAGCCGAGGAGCACACCGTGATCGGGACTGCGGCGTCGACCTGGCCGACGGCTTCGGTGAACAGGTCACACCGAAACTGCGACCAGCTGGCCGGATGAGCGACGACCACGTGATCAGGCGGTGCCTTGCGCAGCCGGGTGGCTGCGGCGACGACCCAGCCGAGCAGACGTGAAACCAGCGCCTCGGGGGTATAGGCGGCGTCACCGAGCAGGATGGGCGTCGGATCACCCACCTGTCGCGGAAAGCCGCGGGCGGCCCGGCCCGGATCGGCGGCCGCCCGGCGTTGCGCCGCCCGGCCGGCCTGTATCCCGCCGTCAGGCGCGGCGTAGAGGACGGTCGGAATATCGATTCCGCCGCCGATGGCCAGCACCTGCGGCCAATCGTCGTCGGCCACAGCGACCACGGTGTTGGCCGAGCCCAGGTCGACTCCCACCTGATATCCCACAACGCCCCCGAACATCGGCAACGACGCTGATCAAGAACAGAACCAGCGCGCCGATCAACGCGCCCGCGATCAGCGTGCCCGCGATCAACTCATCCACGATCAACATATCCGCCCGGATTATAGGCGCAATATCAACCTCCTACTACAGCCGCATGTACAGTCGCATGCCGTTGATCAACATGTCGTCGCCCCGACAGTGCGATCGCACGGTATCGATCATGGTCGAAGAGTGCGGGACGCCACGGACGACGGGCTTGCACCCCTCGCACCCAAGTCATCACACACCGCCGCCACCCAAAAGCTACGGGTCGACAATTCGTTGACCATCCCTACATATTCCTTCATTCAATCGATCCATAGGCACATTCTATCGATCCATAGATAAAAACAATCGTACGTACCCGACAAAATTTTTCTCACTGAACCCACCTTCATTGATTTACCTTTTGTTAACGATTTTCGATCCGTTCACCACCCGGACAGCAGGTGATGCTGAAATCCGAGAAGCACTGAGGTGGCCAGCCCGCCCCTGTCACGGCCGACCACGGCCGACCACGGCCGATCGGTTGGGAAGGCCGTCCTGCACACCATTCCGTAGGTAGACCATTCGAGTCTTGGAGGGGGCTATGGATTCTATTGATTCGATCAACCCGAGCCTGGCACGCCGCGGTTTTCTCGCGGTGTCCGGGCTGTCCGCGGCCGGAATTGCGACCGCGTCGCTGCCCGCCGCACGAATAAGAACCCCGAAGATCAACGGTTACCCGTTCACCCTGGGAGTGGCGTCCGGAGAGCCGACGTCACACGGTGTCGTCCTGTGGACCAGGCTCGCTCCGTCACCGCTGGACCCCGACGGCGGCATGCCCAACAGCAACTACAAGGTCCGGTGGATCGTCGCCGACGACTGCAACCTGAAGCACGTGGTCCGCACCGGCGTGGCAACCGCCACGCCCGAGTGGGCGCACAGCGTCCACGTCGAGGTCGAGGGTCTGCTCCCCGCGTGGGACTACTACTACGCCTTCGAGATCGACGGTGAGCGCAGCCCCATCGGGCATACCCGCCTGGCTCCCGGCGCGGGTTGGAACATCCCCGCGATGAAGATCGCCCACGTCTCCTGCCAGAACTTCGAAGAGGGCTACTACCGGGCCTACCGGGATATCGCCGAGCAGGATCTGGACATCGTGTTCCACCTCGGTGACTACATCTACGAATCCAACCCGAGGCCCGGACGCTCCCGGCTGCACTCCAACACGGAGCCGTACGACCTCGCCGGTTACCGGGTGCGGCTTTCGCAGTACAAGACCGACCCGGACCTCCAGGCCGCACACGCAGCCCACGCGTGGGGGGTGACCTGGGACGACCACGAGGTCGACAACGACTACACCGCCACGACAAACCAGGACAAAGGTACGCAGGACACCTTCCTGGTGCGCCGTAACGCCGCCTACCAGGCGTACTGGGAGAACATGCCGCTGCCGAACAGGGTCCGCCAGGACTACGTGTTGTACCGCCGGCTGCGGTACGGCAAGCTGGCCGAGTTCAGCATCCTTGACACCCGCCAGTACCGCGACTCCCACGCGTGCGACGACAACGGTGTGACCAGCGGCCAGTTCGCCACCTGCAGCGAGAACCAGGAGCCGACTCGCAGCGTCCTGGGCGCGCCCCAGCGTGACTGGCTGCTGAAGGGATTCAGGAACGCCAAGACGCACTGGAACGTCTTCCCCCAGCAGATCCTGATGGCCCAGCTGAACTTCAATGCAGGCCCCGACCTCAAGTACTGGAACGAGTTCTGGGACAGCTACGGCGCCGAGCGCCGCACCGTCCTGCAGGCCATGTACGACCGGAAGCTCTCCAACCCGGTCGTACTGACCGGGGACATCCACGCGTTCCTGATCAACGACCTGCACACCGACTTCCGTGACCCGAACTCGCCCGTGGTCGCAACGGAGCTGGTCGGCACGTCGATCAGCACCGTGCTGCCCGTCCCCTTCCCGACGATCGTCGGGGCCGCGATCCCGAACAACCCGCACATCAAGCTCTTCGACTGCAACTACCGTGGGTACATCCTGTCCACGATCACCCAGGAGGACTGGACCGCCGAGCTGCGGGCGGTGCGGGACTTCACCAAGCGGGACTCCGAGATGTTCCTGCACAGCAAGTGGGTCATCGAGGACGGCACGCCGGGTGCTGTGAAGGCCTGACCGCCGAGTTGTAGTCACAGATCGACGATCGACGAGGTTGGTGCGCCTGCACCGGCCTCGTCGATCACCTGGTAGACCGGGTCAGGACGCGGCCGCGCCGGCGCCACTGGGCCGGGCGAACGGCGCCAGCCGTATCACCAGACCCCGAACCTCAGCGGCGGCCGCGGCGATGGTCTCCTCGGGCACGCCCGGGGAAACCCCCTCCAGGATCACCTCAAGAGCGGCCAGTCGCTCGACGACCTCGGCCAGCAGATCGAAGTCCCGGACCCTGGCCCGAGCGAGCTCGGCGACCCGCTCGTTCTTCTCGAACAACTCGACGAACACCGTGACCTTCGCGCGCAGCAACCACGGGTCGAACGGCTTGGCGATGTAGTCGACCGCGCCGACCGCGTAGCCGCGGAAGGCGTGGTGCGGCTCCCGGTCGATCGCGGTGAGGAAGATGATCGGCGTGTCCCGCGTTCGACCGCGCTGCTTGATACGGTGCGCGGTCTCGAAGCCATCCATCCCGGGCATCTGGACGTCGAGCAGAATCACCGCGAAGTCGTCCACCAGAAGACGTTTGAGGGCCTCCTCGCCCGAGGAAGCGGTGACCAGATCCTGGTCGAGGGAGGCCAGGATCGCCTCGAGGGCCATCAGGTTGTCAGGTCGATCGTCCACCAAAAGGATCTTGCTGCGCGGACGTTCCGCACCATGGGTGTCTTCGGCGTCCCCCGCGTCCATGAGATCACCCTTGCGCTCGGTCACCGCCCGCCTCCTCCTTCACGCCGCACCGCCCCCATCGGGCCACGGCTTCGAGCTCAACCGTACAAATGACTTCCGCCGGCTTCCGCCGGCTTCCGCGTGGCCCGTGGCCCGTGGCCCGTGGCCCGGCCCAGTGGAAGTATCACCGAGCCTGGCCAACGGCGACGAGATCCGCGCGGGACGCGGAGGTCTGCAGGTGAACCGAGCCTTTCATCCCTGCCCTGCCCGGGTCGGACCCACCCCGGGCGGCGCTACAGATGAGACCGCATGGTGTCGAGCAGATGATCAAGATCAACTGGCTTGGTGATGTAGTCGGTCGCACCGGCCTCGAAGCTCTTCTCCCGATCTCCCGGCATCGCCTTGGCGGTAAGCACCACGATAGGAAGGGCGGCGAACGCGGGCATCTGCCGGATCGCCGAGGTGGTCTCGTTCCCGTCCAGCCCCGGCAGCATCACGTCCATCAGAACGAGGTCGATCGACAGACCCTCCTGCTGGAGCAACCGGATCGCGGTGTGGCCGTTGTCCGCGTACAGCACCCGCATTCCGCGCATCTCCAGGGCGCTTGTCAGCGCAAAGACATTGCGGACGTCGTCGTCCACGACGAGCACGCTCGATCCGACCAGCGGGTCGGACTCGTCGAGGCCTGTCGTCACCGCCGGGCCGCCCAGATCAGCGGGCAGTTCGGTGAGGAACGGCATATCCGGTACGTCGGAGTCCGCGTCGGCGCGAAACGACCGACGCGCCCGCGCGCCCGGTGGTTGGAGTCCCGCCGATGCAAGTGCCCGCGCCGGGCCGGCGCCCCCGGCCGCCGGGCGTGGTCCGGAGGCGAGGGCCACAGCCGATGTCCCGGGCGTGGCGGCCAGCCGCCGGCGCGCCATCGCCCCGCCGGTTTCGGGGAGCATGATGATCTCGTCGCTGTCCCCGGGGCTGGCCGACGGAAGGACCTCCGACGGCATCACCGACGGGACATAGAGCGTGAACGTACTGCCCAAGCCGACCGTGCTCGCGACGCCGATGGACCCGCCGAGCAGCCGCGCGAGCTCCTTGCTGATGGACAACCCGAGCCCGGTGCCGCCGTAACGCCGTGACGTCGTCCCGTCCGCCTGTTGAAACGCTTCAAAGATCATAAGAAGTTTGTCGGCGGCCACCCCGATGCCGGTATCGGACACGCTGAACGCGAACACCACCGGTGCGGCCGACAGGGTCGGCGTGGTGAACGCGACGTCGGTCGCTGCGACCGTCACATCCAGCCGCACCTCGCCGGCGTCGGTGAACTTCACCGCGTTGGACAGCAGGTTCTTCAGTACCTGCTGGATGCGCTGCTCGTCGGTGACGAACTCCTCGGGGACGTCGCCGGCGACCGTCACCTCGAAGGAGAGGCCCTTTTCCTCGGCCATCGGACCGAATACCTGGGCGACCGCATCGCAGAGGGTAGTTGTGCGAACACTTGCAGCCTCTACTGCCATCTTGCCGGCCTCGACCTTCGAGAGATCGAGAATGTCGTTGATGAGCCCGAGCAGTTCCGAGCCGGCCGAGTGGATCGTCTCGGCGAAATCGATCTGCTTGGCGGTGAGGTTCGCCTCGGGATTGTCGGCCAGCAGCTTCGCCAGCAGCAGCAGACTGTTGAGCGGTGTCCGCAGCTCGTGGCTCATGTTCGCCAGGAACTCCGTCTTGTACTGGGACGACTGCGCGAGCTGCTCGGCCTTCTCCTCCAGGCCGATCCGGGCCATCTCGATTTCGCCGTTCTTCTCCTCCAGCAGCGCGGCCTTCTCCTCCAGCTCGTTGTTGGTGCGCTGGAGTTCGACCGACTGCGAGCGCAGTTCCTGGGTGAGCCGCTGGGACTGGGCCAGCAGCTCCTCTGTCCGCGCGTTCGCCATGATCGTGTTCAGGACGACACCGATCGTGCCGACCAGCTGGTCGACCAAGTGCAGATGCAGCTCGGAGAAGCTGCTGAAGGACGCGAGTTCGATGACGCCGAGCACCTGATCCTCGAAGATCACCGGAGTCACGACGAGATCACTGGGCGGCGCCTCCCCGAGGCCGCTGCGGATGCGCAGGTAGCCGGCGGGGACCTCCTCCACCCGGATGCGCTTCTTCTCCGCCGCGGACTGGCCGATGAGGCCCTCACCGAACAGGAACGTACCGTCGGACCGTTTGCGCGGCGCCGAGCCGTAGCCCGCGACGTGACGCAGCTTGTCACCTTCGATGAAGTCAAGCAGGTAGACCGTGCCGAGCTGGGCGCCGACCGCCGGTGTCATCTCGCTGATGATCATCTGGCAGACCGCGTACAGGTCACGCTGACCCTGCATCTTGCCGCCGATGCGGGCGATGTTCGACTTCAGCCAGTCCTGCTGGGCGTTCTTGTCGGTCGTCTCCCGCAGGTTGGCGATCATCTGGTTGATATTGTCCTTGAGCTCGGCCACCTCACCCTCGGCCTCCACCGTGATGGAGCGGGTGAGGTCACCGCGGGTAACCGCGGTCGACACCTCGGCAATCGCCCGCAGCTGTGTGGTCAGCGTGGACGCGAGCTGGTTGACGTTGTCGGTGAGCGCCTTCCAGGTGCCGTCGACCCCGTCGACCGTTGCCTGACTGCCGAGCTTGCCCTCGATACCGACTTCCTTGGCCACCCGGGTCACCTCGTCGGCGAACGACGAGAGCTGATCGACCATCGTGTTCACGGTGTCCTTCAGCTCGGCGATCTCACCCTGCGCCGACACCGTGATCTTCTGCGAGAGGTCGCCGCGTGCCACCGCGGTAGTCACCAGGGCGATGTTGCGAACCTGCGCGGTGAGGTTACCCGCCATCGAGTTCACCGATTCGGTGAGATCCCGCCACACCCCGGACACACCGCGCACATGAGCCTGACCACCCAGATTGCCCTCGGTACCCACCTCCCGGGCCACCCGGGTCACCTCATCGGCGAACGACGAGAGCTGATCGACCATCATGTTCACGGTGTCCTTCAGCTCGGCGATCTCGCCCTGCGCCGACACCGTGATCGTCTGTGACAGGTCGCCGCGGACCACCGCCGTCGCCACTTGGGCGATGTTGCGAACCTGCGCGGTGAGGTTACCCGCCATCGAGTTCACCGACTCGGTGAGATCCCGCCACACCCCGGACACACCGCGCACATGAGCCTGACCACCCAGATTCCCCTCGGTACCCACCTCCCAGGCCACCCGGGTCACCTCGGCCGCGAACGACGACAGCTGGTCGACCATCGTGTTGATGGTGTGCGCAAGACCGGCGACCTCGCCGCGGGCGTCCACGGTGATCTGCCTCGTGAGATCACCGCGAGCCACCGCCGCCGACACCTCGGCGATACTGCGGACCTGGGTGGTGAGGTTGCCGGCCATGACGTTCACCGAGTCGGTGAGGTCCCGCCACACTCCGGACACGCCCTTGACCTGGGCCTGACCGCCGAGCTTGCCCTCGGTGCCGACCTCCTTGGCCACCCGCGTGACCTCGTCGGCGAACGCCGAGAGCTGGTCGACCATCGTGTTCACGGTCGACTTCAGCTCGTAGATCTCGCCCTGGGCGTCCACGGTGATCTTCTGGGACAGATCGCCCTGCGCCACCGCCGTGGTCACCTGGGCGATGTTGCGGACCTGGCTGGTCAGGTTTCCCGCCATCGAGTTCACCGACTCGGTGAGATCCCGCCAGACCCCGGACACGCCTTTGACCCGCGCCTGCCCACCGAGATTGCCCTCGGTGCCGACCTCGCGGGCGACCCGGGTGACCTCGTCTGCGAATGACGAGAGCTGGTCCACCATGGTGTTCACCGTCGTGCCGATCCGCAGGAACTCGCCCCGTACCGGCTGGCCGGCGATCTCCAGCGCCATATGCTGCGAAAGATCACCCTCTGCGACCGCGGCGATGACCCGCGCGACCTCGTGAGTCGGCCGCGCAAGGTCGTCGATGAGCGAGTTGACCGCCTGGTTCGACATCGCCCAGCCGCCTTCGAACCCGAGATCGGCCATCCGCTCGGTCAACCGGCCGTCCCGCCGGATCACCTTGCTCACCCGCTCCAGTTCGAGGGAGTGTCGCTGTTGGACGCCGGCCAGCTCGTCGAAACGCGCTGCCAGCAGTGCGCCGCGGCCGCCGCGTTCTCCCAGCCGAACCGAGAAGTCACCGTGACACAACGCGGTGAGAGCACCAAGCAGATCATTGATGAGCTGGTCGTCCACGGGCGCGGTTTCCGACACCATCGTCATGATGAAGCCCTCCAAACCCGCGTCCGCGGGAATCACTCGCGTCTGGTCGACCACACCGAACGGGTCGGCAACCGTTCATGAGGTATCGGGTGGTACTCGCCGCCAGTATCCGCCAGAGCCCGCTGGGCGGATATCGGCGGATCCCCGGGTACATGCCCGACACCCGACTAACCGACCGGGGTGCCCCCGGGGTCCCGGGGCCTGCGGCGCAGCCAATCCCCCAGAGCTGGACAACACAGGAGACACTGACCGGCATGCTTCCCGTGCTCGGAGATGAGGGACTCCGCCGCACCCTCACACTTCCACCGGTCACCGACTCACCGCGGTCGGCCCGGCGGTTCATCGTGGCCGCACTGCGCGGCCGGGTCGACCCCGATCTGGTCGACACCGTTCTGCTGCTGGTGACCGAACTCGTGACCAACGTCGTCGTGCACGCCGGCACCGACGCGACAGTCGACCTCCGCCACGACGCCGCCGGACTGGCGATCTCGGTCAGCGACCGCAATCCCACCACGTTGGGTGCCGCGCCGAGCACCGACGACCCCGACCGGCTGGCAGCGTCCGACCATGCCGTCGGGGGCGCTCAGGACGGCGGCACCCAGGACGGGTCCGGCCAGCCAGACAGCCGCCGGCCAGACAGCGGCCGGGTCAGGACGATCGAAGGGCTCCGTGAGAACGGTCGCGGCCTTGCACTGGTGGACGCGCTCGCCACGGCATGGGGAACCGAACACGACCGCACCGGAAAAAAAGTGTGGTTCCGGCTGGATACCCCCGTCCCCGGCCACGTTCCCGGCCACGTTCCCCACGAAGATCACGGCAGGGCACCCGTCGGGCCACCGCAACCGATGGCGGTGGACATCCTGCGGCCGGTGCGGCTGCTGGCTCCCGGTCTCGCCACCGCGCTGTCGGCCGAGGACGAGGTCGGTGAACTGCTGGCCCAGCTCGTGGACGCCCTACCGACGTCCGGCGCCGGTCTGGTACGCAGGCCCGGCCGGGCCAAGAACGCGCCCGCGGAGGTGGTGGCCGTCTTCGGCGCGACCGGCGCGGAGCGGGACGCCCGCCGGATCCCGCTCGAATCTCGGGATGGAATCGTCGGGGAACTCCTGCTCTGGTCACCGCTCCCGCTCCCGCTCCAGGGCCCGCCCCAGGGCCCTGTGCCCGGAGCGCTCGAGGAGCGGATCGCCGTGGTCACCCGCTGGATGGCGTTGACGCTCGGCGGCGCCAACCTGCGGCGGGCCGAGGAACGACGCATCGGCATGCTCTCCTTCCTTGCCGAGGCGTCGGACCTGCTGGCAGGAAGTCTCGACACCGAACGCAGCCTGGCCCTGCTCGCCCGCCTACCGGTACCGCGGCTGGCGCGGTGGTGTGCGGTCTATCTGCTGCGGGAGGACGGCGCGATGAAGCTCGCCGCCGTCGGACACGTCGACGAAGCCGAGGCGGCAGACCTGTCGGACTGGGCCGGCGACCCGGTCGGACCGCTGGCCCCCCATGTGCAGGCGGCGCTCGCCGACACCGTGCGCATCGCCACGATCAACGGCTCACCCACGGTGATCGCGACGATGCGAGCCCGTCGTCGGGTGCTGGGCGTTGTGGCTCTCGGCCGGGCCGTGGGCAACAGCTTCCAGGCCGACGAGATCGAGCTGCTCGCAGATCTCGCCCGCCGCGCGGCGTTCGCCGTCGACAATGCCCGCATGTTCCGCCAGCAGGTGGAGGTGGCCGGCGCGCTGCAGGCCGGGCTGCTGCCACCGGAGCTACCCACCATCGACGGGATCGAGCTCGGCTCCTCCTATCGCGCGGCCCGCGCCGGGTTGGAGGTCGGCGGTGACTTCTTCGACCTCGTCCCGAACCCGGACGGCGGATGGACGATCATCATCGGCGACGTCTGCGGCAAAGGTGCGGAGGCCGCGAACGTGACCGGGGTCGTGCGAGCCGTGCTACGCCTGTTGGCGGGCCAACGTAACAACCTGCCCGACATCATGATGGATCTCAACCGTGCGTTGCGGGACGCGGGTCATCCCAACTCGGCAGGTCAGGGGCGTTTCTGCACGCTTGCGGTGGCAGAGCTGCGCCCACCGGACGTGCTGGTGTCCGCCGGGCCGGACCCCGCCGCGGTGACGCAGCGGATGATCTCGATCTGCATGGCCGGGCATCCGCTGCCCATCGTCGTACGCGCGAACGGAACGGCCACGTTCGTCGCGGAGCCGGGAACGCTGCTCGGAGTACTCGACGACGACGACGTCGCCTTCCCCGAGGTACCGGTGACGCTCACGGCCGGGGACGCGCTGATCCTCTACACCGATGGCGTGGTCGAGGCCCGCCGCGGTCGGGAGCTGTTCGGCGACGAGCGGCTGCTGGCGGCCGTGCGTGGCTGCGCGGGCATGTCCGCCCAGGGAATCGCGGACCGGGTGCGGGCGTCCGCCGATCGGTTCGCGGGGGGGCGCCTGCGAGACGATGTTGCGGTTGTCGTAGCCCGCATCCCGAAATGACGATCAGCGAACGATCGGTGACCCAGAAAAGACAGGCGGCCGAACACTCGGCGTGGGTTCGTGACGAGCACCGAATATCTAGCTACGCTGCGTCATACATGACCAACCGTCATCCACTGGTAGACCACAAAAGGCCCGGTAGCGCTTGGAATGGCCCGCCTGTGGGTAGACGTGTAGGGATGGCACCGCTCAGATCTGACGATCTATGAACACAAACGGGGTGTAAGCGGACATGGTGGCCCACGCGTCGTCCTTTCGGCCCTCGGCCACGCATGTGCTGGTCGAGCTTCCACATGTATCCAGCGCCGTTCCGCAGGCGCGCCGTGTGCTGCGAGAGCAGCTCACCGCGACGAACCTGACCGAGGACGCAGTGGGCACGGCGGAGCTCCTGGTCAGCGAGCTGGTCACGAATGCGGTGAAGTACGGCGAGCCACCCGTCTGGCTGCTGATCGAATTGCGGCCCGGCCTTGTGCACGCCTCCGTGTCGGACACATCCGTCGCATTGCCCCACCGTCAACAGGTGGACCTCGGCAGTGAGGGTGGGCGTGGTCTACTCGTCCTGGACGCTCTCGCGGGCAGTTGGGGAGCGGTGGCGGTCGACTCGGGTAAATACCTCTGGTTCGACCTACCCGTCGAGTTGTGACCACGGTGAGGGCGGAGAATGCGTTTCCACGACAACCTTGCCGCGGCGGTCGGCGATACCCCGCTGGTCCGGCTGAACGCGGTCACCGCGGGCATCGCGGCGCCCGTACTGGGCAAGCTGGAGTATCTGAACCCGGGTGGCTCCGTGAAGGACCGGATCGCAGTGGCCATGGTGGCTGCCGCGGAGAAATCGGGACAGCTCCGGGCGGGTGGGACGATCGTCGAACCGACCAGCGGAAACACCGGGGTCGGCCTGGCCATCATCGCCGCCACCCGTGGCTACCGCTGCGTGTTCACCATGCCCGACAAGATCAGCGAAGAGAAGCAGGCGGTGCTGCGGGCCTACGGAGCCCAGGTCCTGGTCTGCCCGACCGCGGTCGCCCCGGACGACCCCCGCTCGTACTACTCGGTCGCGCGCCGGGTGGTCGCGCAGACGCCCGGCGCCTGGAGCCCGGACCAGTACTCCAATCCCCACAACCCGGCCGCGCACCGCGCCACCACCGGCCCGGAGATCTGGGCGGCAACGGACGGACGTATCACTCACTTCGTCGCCGGAATCGGCACCGGTGGGACGATCAGCGGAACCGGCCGGTACCTCAAGGAGGCCAGCGCCGGGCGGGTGGCGGTGGTGGGCGCGGACCCGGAAGGATCGGTGTACTCCGGCGGCAGCGGCCGACCCTACCTGGTCGAAGGAGTCGGTGAGGACATCTGGCCGACGACCTACGACAAGACGGTGGTCGACCGGGTGGAGGCGGTCAGTGACCGCGACTCGTTCCTGATGACCAGAGAACTGGCCCGTCGCGAAGGCATCCTGGTCGGCGGCTCGTGCGGGCTCGCGGTCGTCGCGGCGCTGCGGGTCGCTCGGGAGCTGGACTCGGACGGCTGCGTGGTGGTGCTGCTGCCGGACTCCGGCCGCGGCTACCTGTCGAAAATCTTCAACGACGAGTGGATGTACGACTACGGCTTCCTCGACCGGCCGTCGGACGAGCCGACCGTCGCCGAGGTACTGGCCCGCAAGGCCTCCGACGCCGGCGGACCGCCTGAGCTGGTACATGTGCACCCCGACGAGACCGTGGGCGCGGCCATCTCCTACCTGCGTGAGTACAACGTGTCCCAGATGCCGGTGGTGCGACAAGAGCCACCGTTGCGCTCCGCCGAGGTGGCCGGTGCCGTCATCGAACGGGAGCTGCTCGACGCCGTGTTCGCCGACCGCTCCGCCGTCGAGGCGCCCGTCGCCACCCACATGTCGCCTCCGCTGCCCACGGTCGGTGCCGGCGAACCGCTGTCGGTACTGGTCGCCGTCCTGGGCGCCGCCGCCGCCGCGCTCGTTCTCGAAGACGGTAACCCGGTCGGCATCCTCACCCGGTCCGACCTGCTCAGCTTCCTGGCGACCGGGTGAACCGCCCAGACCACCCGGACGCCGTGGCGGACCAGACCCCGGGTGACTGGACCGGCGCGGGGTTCGAGACGGTCGCGATCCACGCGGGGCAGGATCCCGACGCGACCACCGGCGCGGTGGTCGTCCCCATCCACCCGTCTTCGACGTTTGCGCAGGATGCGGTCGGTGTCCCGCGCGGGGACTACGAGTACGCCCGGTCGGCGAACCCGACCCGCACGGCGCTGGAGACCTGCCTGGCCGCGTTGGAGGGCGGCCCGGTGGGCCTCGCGTTCGCCTCGGGGATGGCTGCAACGGACGCGCTACTCCGTACCGTCTGCCGGCCGGGCGACCACGCGGTGATCCCATCGGACGCCTATGGCGGTACCTACCGGTTGTTCGCGAGCGTATTCGCGCAGTGGGGCGTCGAGTACACCCCCGTGCCGCTTGACGACCCGAGCGCGGTGGCGGCGGCGCTGCGCCCGGGTCGGACGCGGCTGCTGTGGTGCGAGACGCCGACGAACCCGTTGCTCGGCGTATCCGACATCGCGGTGCTCGCGGAACTGATCCACTCGATCGGTGGCCTGCTCGCGGTCGACAACACGTTCGCCACCCCGTATCTGCAGCGGCCGCTGGCGCTCGGCGCCGACATGTCGGTCCACTCGACCACGAAGTACCTGGGCGGCCACAGCGACGTGGTCGGTGGGGCCGTGGTCGTCGCCGATCCGGCGTTGGGTGAGCGGCTGCGGTTCATCCAGAACGCCACTGGGGCGGTCGCCGGGCCGTTCGACGCCTGGCTGGTGCTACGCGGGGCGAAGACCCTCGCGGTTCGGATGGACCGCCACTGTGCGAACGCCCGCCGCATCGCCGCGCTGTTGGCTGCACATCCGGCTGTGGCCACGGTGTACTACCCGGGCCTGCCCGATGATCGCGGGCACCCGGTGGCGGCCCGGCAGATGCGCGACTTCGGCGGGATGGTCTCGTTCACCCTGCGCGGCGGCGAGGAGGCTGCGGTCGAGGTCTGCCGGCGGACGCGGGTGTTCACCCTTGCCGAGTCTCTCGGCGGCGTCGAGTCGCTGATCGAGCATCCGGGCCGGATGACGCACGCTTCGGCGGCAGGCTCGCCCCTGGAGGTACCCGCCGATCTGGTCCGCCTCTCGGTCGGCATCGAATCCGTTGAGGACCTCGTCGACGACCTCGCCAAGGCCCTCGCCGCGCTCACCTGAGAACCACTGGTACGAACCGGACGTTTTCGACTATCATCGACGCAGGCGCGAGTCGCACAGGCCCGCGCGGACGCCGAAGCCAACCGGGAACGCCAGGCCGGCTATGCGCAGTGCCCGGCATGCGCGACGATCGACCAGCTCAAGGCCATCCCACCGACCGTCACAACCTTCGCCCCGGGATCCGGCTTCGCGATCACCTCGCCACAACGGTAGGCGATCGCGATCCAACCAACCACGTCCACCGGATGGGCAACGGCCCTCATCTACAGCAGGACCCCGGCCCTGGCCGCGTTGATGACCACCCGCAGCTGGTCGGCGTCCGCGGGGACCTCGGCGGTGGCATCCCACGACCAGCGCAGTGCTGTGACGTCCTCGCCGCGGACGTAGATCCGCCGACCCTCGTCTCCGACGTACCAGGTGATGGCGGCGGCCTGGATCGGGTGCGGGGTGAGCAGCGTGACCGCTTCGTTCCAGGGCACCTCGGCACAGCGCCGCCGCAGCTGGTCGACGGCGTTGTCATGGTCGAACATGCACTCACCGACCCAGGCTCCGGCGGCCAGCCGCATGGTGCCGGGGCCGCGGTCGACCCCGACTCGCTCGGTACCGAGACGGTGCAGGGCCAGTTCGAAACGGAACGCTTCACGCACCCATTCCTCCCTGTCGCCGTGCATCCAGGTGTCGCGCAGGTAGGCGGCGAAGGCGAGCACGGACAGCTCCGGCGCGGGGAAGAAGCTTCCCGGCAGCGACCCCCGTCGGCGCCACTGCTCGCTGTCCAGGAAGGCCGCCATCCCGGGCGTGCCCTCGGTCGCATAAAAGGCGACGAAGGTCACCGGGAAGGCGTCAAGCAGGTCGGGGCCGATCCGTCCGCGCCGACGGCACGCATCCCGGTGGAACCCGCCGGTGCGGACACACTCGCCGAGCAGTTCCGATTCCTCCGCGGGTAGCGCCGCGAGGATTGCCCGGTGCCGTTGCGCCGGAGCGTACAGCGCAGCCCACGTAGCCTCCATCAACCTGGGGTAATCGACCGGCATCACGTCAGCCGGCTCCGCAGGTGGCATCGTCGGAGCACCGCTCCTGCGGGGGATCCTCCCCGGGCAGCCACCGGGGTAAGGCCGACGCCAGTCGGCAGATCGTGTGCACCAGCTCTGCCCGGGGCATCAACTCGCACTCGGCCATGAGCGCGCGCAGATTCCTCGCCCGTGGCACCAGCCGTGCGGCCAACTCCCACACCCCCGACGAAACCGTGACGGTGTGGAAGTCCTCGAAGACCCGCTCCCCACCTGGCAGTACCCGTTCGACCAGGCCGGCAAGGTGGACCTCCACCACGTGGTCCCAGCAGAAGCTGTCATCCCCCGGCTGTTCGAGCGGCCGGCCCTGCTGGCGGCGCAGCCCGTAGAGGTGACCGACGTCGATCGTGGCCAGAGCGCCGGTCCGCTCGACGATCTCGGCCATCAGCGGGAGGACGTCGGCGTTGCCCACGATGAACGGGTAGGGAGCGTTCCCGATCACGATCGGCCGGTCGATCACATCCTGAGCCCGGCAGATCCGCGGCACACACCAGTCGACGGCCTCGGGTACCAGCGGCATCGGCACCAGGTTATTGATCAATGCTTCACCGCCGCGCACCCACATCGCCAGGTCCGTGGTCACCCAGGCAACGTCCAGCTCCGCAGCGCGGTCGCGCACAGCCCTCAGGACGGAAATGTCCAGCGGGTCCGTACCTGCGAGATCGAGATCCATCGGATGCAGGGTCAGTCGCAGCCCCCGGCCGCCGAGCAGGTCCTGCGCGTGCTGGGCGAGGTCGGCCTGGTCGGAGAGGATCCCCAGGCTGTAGTAGCGAACCGGGGCAGCCGACCCATCGGCGACCGATGCCGCGAGCCGCGCCGCCGCGTCATCGGCCACCACCGCGGCAAGATCTAATTCGGTGCTCGCCTCGCAGCTGAATTCCACGCCCCGCAGCGCAGGTGCGCCCTGCAGCGCCCGTGCCACCACGTCGGTGGCGGCGTTACCGGTCGAGGCATTATCGGTCGAGGTACTGCGCACGATCGCCATCAAGACCTCCAGACCGGAACGCCATCATCCGCATCGTTTCCACCCGCCCACAGTTACAGTCCAGACGAACTCGGATGGATCGAGATTAGAGCCCCATACGTGGTCGTGACAAGACCCACAGTGGTGTCTCGACAGAATTCTCCCACCATCGTGGACGTGCACCGCAAACGCCGAGGAAGAGCGCGGCAAAAGGTCTTCCTGGTACGTCCAGGCTGTTCATTTCACTATTCTGCCTATTATTCGTTCCGCTGGTGGTCCGCCCGTTCGCCCGTTTCACCGGGAGCACACCGGGCTGCCACAGCCATGTTCTTCCGGTACCACTATTCCCGGCAGACGGTTTCTACGATGCCGCGGGCTCGGTCGGTGTCGGCCGCGACGGCGCAGCCTCGGCCAGGCCGATCCGGGAATGCAGTGCCCGCAGGGGCCGGGGCGCCCACCAGTTGGCCTTGCCGGCCAACCGCATGAACGCCGGGACCAGCACGCCCCGGATCAGGGTGGCGTCCAGGACGATCGCCAGCGCGGTGCCGAGGCCGAACATCTGCAGGAAGGTAACCGACGACGTCACAAACGCCACAAAAGTCACCGCGAGCAAAGCCGCAGCAGTGGTCACAATCCGTCCGGTGCGGGCAAGGCCGGCCGCGACTGCCTCGGCGTTGTCGACGCCCCGGTCGTGCTCCTCCTTGATCCGTGAAAGCAGGAACACCTCGTAGTCCATGGACAGACCGAAGGCGATGCAGAACAGCAGCACCGGCATGGACGTGTCCAGCGGCCCCGGAAGAAAGCCGAGCACGCCGGAAAGGTGCCCGTCCTGGAAAATCCAGACGGCGGCTCCGAGCACGGCGGTCAGCGACAGCGCACTGAGTATCAACGCCTTGATCGGCAATACGACACTACCGGTGAACAGGAAGAGGAGCACGAACGTGGCAAGCGAGATCAACCCGATGGCCAGCGGCAACCGGGCGGCGATGGTGTGCTTTCCATCGACCAGGGCGGCCGACGGCCCGCCGACGAGTACGGATGTTCCCGCCGGCGCGGGCCGTGCACGCACTGCCTTGACAAGGTCCTGACCCGCACCGGATGCGAGGTCGACCGAGGGAACCACCTCAAGGTAGGTGACGGTACCGGCGGTGAACCGGGCGTCAGCCGGGCCGGCGGGCGCCGTCTGGCGGCCGGCGGCAAAGGTGCCTGCGGCGCTGTTCACGCCGGCCACGTTCGCCACGGTCGAAAGCTCACCCGCGTACGTGGCCAGCCCGGCCGCGAACGCCGGGCCGTCCACGGGCGCCGTGCCCTGCACGACGACGGTCGTGGCCGCGGGGACGTTCGAGGAGAAGTCGGCCCGGATGATGTCGCCGACCTGGCGGCTGGCGGCGGTGTTCCGCAGCACGCGGTCATCCGGGGTGCTGAAGGAGACATGCAGGAAGGGGATCCCGAGCGCCAGCAGCAGGGCGATGGCAGGCACGCCGGTGAGTACCGGCCGACGCATGACCGCGGACGCGATGGCGCGCCAGGCGCCCGATTCGGCCACCTGCCCTGAGCGCGACCGCGCCCGGCCGACCGTGAGCGCGTTGACCCGCGGGCCGAGCAGCATGAGCACCGCGGGTACGGCCAGAAGCGCGCTGAGAACCGAGAAGACCGTGACCGCGATGCCGGCGTAGGCCATCGACTTCAGGAAGAAGGGCGGGAACACCAGCATCACCGCGAGCACCACCGCAACGGTGGCGCCGCTGAACAGGATGGTGCGGCCGGCCGTGCGCATGGTGGTCGCGACCGCGTCGGCGCGATCCGACCCCGCCGCGAGCTCCTCACGGAACCTGCTCACCATCAGCAGGGTGTAGTCGATACCCAGACCCAGCCCGAGCGCGGTGGTGAGGTTGACCGCAAAGATCGAGACGTCGGTGAGGCTGCCGAGAACGGAAAGGATGGCCAGCCCGCCGAAGATGCCGGCCACGCCGACGACCAGCGGCAGCAGGGCGGCAACGGCACTGCCGAAGGCGAGGACCAGCAGCACCATTGTGATCGGAATGGCTATCGACTCGGCCACGGCAAGGTCCTTGCTGACCTGACTGTTGACGTCCTTGTTGATGGTCGCTCCGCCGCCTGGCGTCACGGTGACGGGACCACCGTCGTCCGCGACCTTCTCGTAGCCGGTCACCAGTTTCTTGGCTCGGTCCTTATCGGGTACCCGGGCCACGACAAGGGCGCGGCGGCCGTCGGTGGAACGCAACCGAGCACCACCTCCGTCCCAGTACGAGATCACCCGATCCACCCCCGGTTCGGCGGCGAGCCGACGGACGACGTCCCTGCCACCGGCCACGACAGCTGGATCGTCGACCGTCCCCGACCGGGCCGTGACGAGGAGCACCAGGTTGGGGTGACCGCCGAAATGTGCGTCAACTGCATGCTCCGCCCGGATGGACTCCGACTGCGGATCGGCAAAGCCCCCGGTCAACAACTTCCCGAACGCCCCGACGCCGACCACGGCCGCGGCGGCCACGACCAGCAGAGCGACCAGCAAGAGCTGTTTGGGACGGCGCGTGACCACGTGCGCGAGTCTTGCGAACACCAGGACCCCCAGAGAGTTGTCATCGCTACCTACGATGACTGATAGCTGAGGGTCTGGCCGTGAAAAAGCCCCGTTTTCCGGACAGAAACCACCGCAGGCATCATCCTGATGATGTGTCGATACATCGGTGGCGGTCGCGTGGAGGATCGCAGTCGCGGGCGCCGACCTGGTACCGCGATCGGTCCGCGGTCGCGCTCCTCGCGGTCGTCGCACTCCCAGCGGCGGCGGCGCTCGCCCTGACCGGCTGCGGTCCCAGCGGCGGCGGTCCGAACGGCGGCGTCAGCTCGGGACACGCCGGCAGCACACCGAGACCGGGTTCCGTCACGAGCGCGGACGCAACGGGCACCCTGCCGAATCTGGTCGGCAAGGGTCTCCAGTTCGCCCAGGACACCGCGCAGGCGGCCAGCTTCACAACGTTGACATCTCATGACGCGCTCGGCCGCGGTCGCCACCAGATTCTCGACCGGGACTGGCAGGTCTGCGACCAGTCCCCCGCCGCCGGGACGCATCCCGTCAGCACCAAGGTCGACTTCGGCGTGGTCAAGCTCGAGGAGTCGTGCCCGGCGGCGGGATCGGTGCCCACGACCATTCCGAGTATCGGCACGACCATGCCGAACCTCACCGGCCGCTCGCTCAACGCCGTCCGGCCGGCGTTCGGGAGCAACGCGAGTATCACGTTGCACGACGCGACCGGTGGGCACCGTCCGGTAGTTGTCGAAAGCAACTGGAAGATCTGCTCGACGTCCCCGGCCGCCGGTAAGCCCTACTCCCTCGGGACCCCGGTCACCTTCAACGTCGTCAAGGTCGAGGAAACCTGTCCGTGACACGTCCCTGCGGCCGCGGGGCGACGCGGCCGGTCCAACACGATCGCCTATGCCAGCCGGCACCGGCCATCAGATGAGACGGCAGGTGAAAGGTGGCACCCTGACCATATGGATGCCCTCGCAGCGCTTTCCCGGGATCCCCTGCGGCTCAACGGCGCCGCACTGCCGATCGTCGGTCGGGCCCGGGTGTACGTCTGCGGGATCACTCCCTACGACGTCACGCACCTCGGTCACGCGTCCACCTACCTGTGGACGGATCTCGCCGTCCGGGTCTGGCGGAGTGTGGGCGTCCGAGTGGAAGTCGCACGCAACATCACCGACGTGGATGACGCGATGTTCGCCGAGGCCCGCCGGGTCGGCATGCCCTACGATCAGGTCGCCGCGATCGGGCGCTTTGCCTTCGACCGGAGCATGGCCGCGCTCGGCGTCCGCCCGCCCGACCACGAACCGACCGCCCGCGCGTCCGTCACCCATGTGATCGAGCTCGGGCAGGCTCTGCTCGCTGGCGGCCACGCGTATCTGCGCAACGGCACCGTCTACGCGCGCACCGCCGACGCCGCAGCCCATGCGGGCCTCGGCATGGACGAGGCGGTCGCGCTCGCCGCCGAGTTCAACGACGACCCGGACGACCCGCAGCGCGATGATCCTCTCGACGTGGCGGTCTGGCGTGCCGGCGACAGCGACAGCAGCATCAGAGAAGCCGGTGTCGATGGCTCGCGAGGCATCGGCCAGAGCGGGGTGAGCTGGCCGAGCCCGTGGGGTCCGGGGCGGCCCGGCTGGCACGCAGAGTGCGCAGCGATGGTGCTCAACACGTTCGGCTCCAGCGTCGACCTGCACGCCGGCGGTGCGGACCTGCGTTTCCCCCACCACGCGGTGGAGAGTCTGCTCGCCGAGCGCGCAACCGGGGTGGCACCGTTCGCCCGCGCCTGGTTCCAGGTCGGCTCCGTCCGAGTCGACGGCATCAGGATGTCGAAGTCGCTGGGCAACCTGACGCTCGTCGACGACCTGCTCGACCGGCACACCCCGGCCGCCGTCCGCCTGCTGTGCCTCGCCCGAGGCTGGCAGGACGCCTGGGACTATCACGAGTCAGCCCTGACGGGAGTCGAGGACACCCTCGACCAGCTGTATGTCGCGGCCGGGCGTGCCCGCTCCGCGCCGGACCCGGCGGCTCCTGTCGCCGTGGTCGACGCGGTCGACGCGGCGCTGCGCGACGATCTGGACGTGCCTCGGGCACTGGCGATCGCGCTCGACTCCGGTGGCGCAGGCGCCCGCCGCCTCATCGACGTCCTCGGCCTCGCCTGACCGTCCACCGTCCACCGTCCACCGTCCCCATGACGAATCCGGCTTGTTGATCCACGATCTTTCGAGGTTTGTACGGCAAAATCGGCCTTGTTGATGTTACAAACCTCAAAAGATCGCTAGTGGCTGGCCGGCGGGGTGCTGTCGGCGGCGGGGTCAGCCGGCGGGGGTCGAATCCGGGCCGGCGGGGGTGCTGTCCGGGCCGGCGGCGAGGTCAGTTGGCGGTGTCCGGGCCAGCGTTGCTGTCCAGGTCGGCACCGGCCTGCATGGGCGGGCAGGTGCAGAACAGGTGGCGGTCACCATAGGCACCGTCGATGCGGCGGACCGGCGGCCAGTACTTCGACGTGCGTAGCGACACGACCGGATAGGCCGCGACGGTGCGCGGGTACGGATGCGCCCACTCGTCGGCGACCAGCACCGAGGCCGTGTGCGGGGCGTTGCGCAGGGGGTTGTCATAGACGGGCCAAGTGCCCTTGCCGACCTCGTCGGCCTCCCGCCGGATCGAGATCATCGCATCGCAGAACCGGTCGATCTCGGCGAGGTCCTCGCTCTCGGTCGGCTCGACCATCAGCGTCCCGGGCACCGGGAACGACATCGTCGGCGCGTGGAAACCGTAGTCGACGAGGCGCTTGGCCACGTCTTCCACAGTCACCCCGGTCCGCTTCGTCAACGGGCGTAGGTCCAGGATGCACTCGTGCGCCACCAGGCCATCACGCCCGGTGTAGAGAATGGGAAAGGATGACGCCAGCCGGTGGGCGATGTGGTTGGCGTTGAGGACCGCCACCGACGTGGCCTGGCGCAGGCCGTCCGCGCCCATCAGGCGGATGTACGCCCAGGGGATCATCAGGATGCCCGCCGACCCCCATGGCGCCCCGCTGATCGCTCCGATGCCCGTGCGCGGCCCCGCATCCGGCAGCAGCGGATGATTGGGCAGGTAAGGCGCGAGCCGCTCGACCACCGCGACCGGACCGACCCCCGGGCCACCGCCGCCGTGCGGGATGCAGAACGTCTTGTGCAGGTTCAGGTGGCTCACGTCCGCACCGAACATCCCAGGCTTGGCCAGCCCCACCAGGGCGTTCAGGTTCGCGCCGTCCACATAGACCAGGCCGCCGCAGGAGTGCACCAGATCGCACGCCCGCCCGATGCCCTCCTCATAGACACCGTGCGTCGACGGGTAGGTCACCATGAGCGCGGCAAGCCGGTCGGAGTGCGCCGCGGCCTTGGCGGCCAGATCGGCCAGGTCGACGTTGCCGCCGGTGTCGCAGGCCACCACGACGACCTGCATCCCGGCCATGACTGCGCTGGCCGCGTTCGTCCCGTGCGCCGACGACGGGATCAGGCAGACGTCACGGGTGGGCGCATCCGGCGGATTGTGGTCACGATGGTAGGCGCGGATCGCCAGTAGTCCGGCGAGCTCGCCCTGGCTGCCCGCGTTCGGCTGGAGCGACACGGCCGCGTACCCGGTGATGGCGGTGAGCCACTCGGTGAGATCACCAATCAGCTCCAGATAGCCGGCGGCCTGGTCCAGTGGGGCGAACGGGTGGATGTCGGCGAAGTCCGGCCAGGTCACCGCCGCCATCTCGGTCGTCGCGTTGAGCTTCATCGTGCAGGATCCAAGCGGGATCATGCCACGATCGAGCGCGAGGTCCTTGTCCGCGAGACGGCGTAGATAGCGCAGCATGGCCGTCTCGGACCGGTGCTGATGGAACACCGGGTGACTGAGATAGCCGGTGGTACGCGACAGCTCCGCCGGAATCGCCGTGTCGACATCGGTGCCGCCATCCGAGCCGGCACCCGGGCCGACGCTGCCGCCGGGCTCCAGCGCGGCTGCCAATCCAGCTGGCAGCCCAGCTGGCAGCCCGGATACCAGCGCTGGGCCCGCTGTGCCTGCTATGGCGCCGGCATCCGGACCCGGCATCGTGGGATGTGCGGGCAGCGGCAACGCCGGGACGCCGAACGCCGCCCACACAGCGTGCAGGTCCGCGTCCAGCGTCGTCTCGTTGCAGGAGACACCGACGTGGTCGGCATCGACCAACCGCAGGTTCAGCCCGCCGGCGAGCGCCGCGGCGACAACCTCCGCCGCCCGGGACGGCACGAACGCGAGCACCGTGTCGAAGAAGTAGTCGTGGACGACCTGGACGCCACCGGCACGAAGTCCGGTGGCAAGGCGGACCGCGTGGTCGTGCACCCGCTCGGCGATCGCGGTCAGGCCGTCGGGACCGTGATGGACGGCGTACATCGACGCCAGCACCGCCGGCAGCACCTGCGCCGTGCAGATGTTGCTGGTCGCCTTCTCCCGGCGGATGTGCTGCTCCCGGGTCTGGATGGCGAGCCGGTAGGCACGATGGCCGTCGGCGTCCACCGACACACCGACAAGCCGGCCCGGAAGCGACCGCTCCAGACCGTTACGGACGGCGATGAAACCGGCATGCGGGCCGCCGAAGCTCAGGCCCAGGCCGAACCGCTGCGTGCTGCCGACCGCGATGTCCGCACCGAGCTCGCCCGGCGGGGTGAGCAGGGTCAGCGCCAGCGGATCGACCGCGACCGCGACGATGATCCCGCGGTCGCGCGCCTGCTCGACCACGGTTCGCGGGTCCCGCAGAGCGCCCTCGGCACCGGGATAGGCGAGCAGGACGCCGAACGCCGACTCGGCGAGGTGCTCGGGAAGGACGGTTGACAGATCCGCGACCACCACGTCGATACCGAGTGCCTCGGCACGGGTCCGGACCACCGCGATCGTCTGCGGCAACGTGTCCTCGTCCACGATGAACCTCGGGCCCAGGTCCTTGGTGACCCGGCGGGCGAGCTGCATGGCCTCGGCGGCCGCGGTCGACTCGTCCAGCAGCGAGGCTCCCGCCACCGCCAGGCCCGTCAGATCTGTGATCATCGTCTGGAAGTTCAGCAGCGCCTCCAGCCGTCCCTGGGAGATCTCCGGTTGGTACGGCGTGTACGCGGTGTACCAGGCCGGGTTCTCCAGAACGTTGCGCTGGATCACCCCGGGCATGACCGACGGGTGGTATCCGAGACCGATCATCGACGGCACCCGGCGGTTGCGGCTGCCGAGGCGACGCAGCTCCGCGAGTACCTCCGGCTCGGTCACCGCGGGAGGCAGGTCAAGCCCGCTGTCGCGGATCACTGCCGGCACAGCGGCCGCGGTAAGGGCCTCCAGGCTGGCGTAGCCAAGCTCGGCGAGCATCGCCTGACGCTGATCGGCGTCCGGACCGATATGGCGGTCCACGAAGGTGACCATCTCACCGGTCACCGACCCGGCCGGGTACGCGGCGGGTTGCACGGCCCGCGCCGGGCCTGTCCCGGATGCAGCCGGCGCCGGCGCCGGGGGGACAGGCGACAGCGAGACGGTTGATCGTGATGTGGACGGACCGCCTGCGGATGAGGGAGGGTTCGTATGCACGGTCGAAGCGCTCCAGAGGTCGGGCAACTCGGCGGACCCGCCGGTTGCGGCTGACCTCCCCCTCTGTACATCTGCCTGAGAGTTTCACCCGTCGCAACCGGCCGGCGGACCGGTGCGCCTGGCTTTCACCGTCGGCGGGACGTCTACGGCGTCCACTTTCCAGAGCTGCCTGACCCGGCGGTTGCTTCAGCCTGAGAGTTTATGGGGAGATCTTGCTCCTTCGGCGCCACGGGCTGGCGTGCCGTGGACTCTCCCGCGCAGGTGTGAGCGGCATCGATGTGCAGTTGTGTAACTACGCGGTAGTCGTTCGGGAGTCATGCAGTCGGGCAACCAAGCCGATCCTAGGGTTTCCCGTGACTCGCCGCCACACTCAATTGGCACAGTTCATATGAAATGGTATGAACGTCAGAATTTTATAATGATCGAACCTCCTGAGAGCGCCCGGCAATAGGGGCGTGGGTGAAGGAGCGGGGGTGGGGTGCGTGCATCGCAAGGCGGAGGAGGGAGGCGCCCTGGTTGTGGGCGTCGACCGACGGAGCCGGGGTACCCGTGCCTCGCGAAGCGATGGACGGGGAGCGATGCGGCGAGGTGCGCGCCCCGGCCCCGCGACGCCGCGCCCCCTATTGCCGGTCGCTCTAAGTGATTCCGCGGTTTCAGCCCCACCCGCGACCTTCCAGTGGCTGACCCGCTATGGGACGGCGGTTCAGCTCCGCTACGGTCGGGATAAGGTCACCGATGGTGGCGTAGTCAACCGCGACGAACGTCGGCAACCGCCCATGTACGCTCTGACACGCCCACACATGATCAAGCAGGGACGTCCGCCGATTCACCACGGCAGCGTCAGCCCGGCTGCTCGCGGTCCGGGTGATCCAATGGTTGATCAGAACGATGGCTGGTTTCCGGGGGCCGCGGCCGAAGGAACAGTTGAAGCCGTCGGACGAGGACACCTCGAACGAGGTGTCAGCCGCATATCGGAAGAACCCCCGGTAGAAGGAACCCGGGACGTCGGCGCTCTCGGCGAACACGACCAGTCGGCGGTTTTTCTCAACCATCGAACCGAGGGACGGCCAGTCGCCGCCCGGATCCATGGGCGGGGTCAACGCATAGCGGCCGAGCCCCGCCGCGCTGAAGACCGCCATCACCTCGGCCGCGGGCGCCCCGTCCTGGATGATCAGAGTGACGACCTCGGTCGGGTTCGCGTCAAGCCACGCGCGAAGTCGGGTCAGCTCCGTATCGAGGCTGAGCGCTCCGAGCTGGCAGATGTCGTGGCAAAGCCACAGCCCCGCATGCTGGGACCGGGCGCCACGCGTGAACGGTTCGAGGATGGCGCGCTCGTCCGGTGGGAGCGCGTTGAAGAACGTCTCCACCTCGTCGGGCTGCGTCCAGTGGTGGACGTCGATCAACAACGCCCGGACGCCTGCGTTCAACTGCCCGATCAGATCGGGATCCTGGGCCGCCCCGAGGAAGCGCGCGTCGCTGGCGGCCATGGCATTGTGCGTCGCTGCGTACACCACATCGGTGTAACGACGACTGCAGAGCAGATCCGAACCATTACAGATCCGCGCCGCCGGCGCGACCGGCATGGGCAGGACGATCCAACACAGGGCAGTGATCGCCGCCGACGCTGCCACCAACGTCTCCCAGCGTCGCCGACGCGCGGTCGACCGGACGAGCGTCGCCATCCCAGACATGATCATCGCAAGGCCGACAGCCACCACCAATGGGATTGCCGCGAATCCCAGCCAGCGACGCTGGGCCTGACCGATCAGACCCGCCCAGATGTCGCCGAGCATCGCCCGCACGCTCACCGGGAGCGAGGATGCGGGGCCCGTCAACGCCGCGAGCGGGTCACCGATCACATTCGGGAGCACACCCCCGACCGCCAGCGCGGTGATCCCGGATGCGGCAAGCGCGGTGACCACCAACCGCGAGCCGCTACCGCCATGGCGACGAACGACGACACATCCGGCCGCAAGCACCGCCAGTTCCAGCCCCGCGAACCCACTGATGGCCAACAGCACACCGGTCGAGCCGAGTCGGTGAACGGCGTGCGCCGCGGACATACCCGGCGAGGCGGGCAACCCGGCGAGTGCGGGCCCGAGATCGAGCGTCGTGCCACCGCCGACCCGGCGGCGCAGGTCGGCGATGGCCGCCTCGTCCCCGTGGAAGACCAGCGGACCCGCTACCGCCAGCGCCGACGTCAGGTCGCCAGCCCGCAGCAGCGCCACCAACTGTTCATGCACGGCCAGACGCTCGCGGCCGTCCAGTCTGCCAGCCCGATCAAGAATGACGTCGGCAACCTGGTCAGCCTGCTGGGGCGAGAGCCGGACCGTCCCGATCGACGGCACGCCAGCCGGCGGGCGCCCCATGGACAACTGATCAAGCGCGTTGAGCAGACCGACGGTGAACCGACTCACGTCGTCCACCGGGTATGTCGTGGCACCGGCCACCTCGCCGGCCAGGTAGGTGCTGGCGAGTTGGGAGATGTTGGCCAGCACCGGCCGCAGGTCGATACGCAGGTAGAGCATGTCGCCATTGCCGCCCAGATACCCTGCGGTCCGTTCGGCGAGGCTGGCGGCCACACCCCGTAACGACGAAGGCGGAACAACGACCCGCAGATTCGCGGTCAGCACCGACTGGTCCACCGGGAGACCGGCGAAGAACTGACCGGAGACTTCGACGACCCGTGGGTCGGGCAGCACCTCGCTGTAGAAGCGCTCATATACGTTGGCGTCGGCAAGCACCCGCTCGTAGTAGTCGGGCTGCTGCACAGTGCCGTGAACGGTGAGCAGGGCAACTGTGACCGGCCAGCACAATGCGGCGATCACGACAACCACCACGCGCAGCGGCCCGTCCCATTGGTGGCGCGAGTAGGCGGACTCATCGCCGTGCGGACCCGAGGGGGCGCGAGTGCCGCTCACCGCGTCCCTGCGCCCCCTTCGTCCCGCCGCATCGTCCCGCCCCGCCTCGTCCCGCCGCCCCGGCTTGATCGCCTCGCGCACCGGCCAGCGCGCCCCGGAGCCGTCCGGACGGTTCGGGCTTGTCTCCCATGGTGCGCGATCGAAGGATCCGCCACGGCCGAACCGGAATGAAGGTGCCGCATTCGAACATCGCCGACCTCATCGCCGTCGCCGTCGACGCCACTGACATCGAGATCGAGATCGAGATCGAGATATTGCCGGGCGCTCGTGGAGTCCAGCTCGCGACAACCCGGCGGACATCCGGTTGACGGTTTCTTAATGATCATGAATTCGCGTGGACGCCGGTTAGTCTGCGCTGGAGATGGTTGCGGATCGGTCCGGTGCCGCGGGCACCACCCCGGACACAGCGGGGCGGTTCATGCTGCCCCGACGCAGCCGAACCCGGCTGGCCGGTGCCGGCCGACTTCTGCGCGGACGACTACGCCTCGGTGGCGTCGTGCTGCGCGGGATGACGCCGACGCCACGGCGGCTGCTGCGGGTCATCCGGTCGGCTGTGGCGAGCGGGCTCGCGCTCGGCCTGGCGTTCGCGTTCCTGCCCGGCATCGAGGTGGACAGCCTCGCCGGGCTGATGCGACTGGTCGTCATCCTCGCGGTGGTCGGCGCGGTACTGCGGCCCGTCCTCGTTGCGCTCGCGGTCGCCCTGGGTGGGATCGCGGTGCTCTTCATCGGCCTGTTCGCACAGACTCTCGTGATCTATGTAGCACTGCATATCGAACCGGATGTCAGCTTTCGCGGCTTCGGCGCGGCCGTCGGCGTCGCCTGGACCACCGCGGTGATCGCGGCGATGGTCGGCTGGCTGGCCGATGCGGGCAGCGACGAGACCTTCATCGGCGAGGTCATGCGCCAGGTTGCCCGGTACGGCAGCGACGACAGTCCCCCGTTCGACGGCCCCGGGGTCGTCATCATCCAGATCGACGGGCTGTCCGCACCGCTGCTGCGATGGGCGGTGACCGCCGGGAACCTACCGACCCTGAGTCGGTGGGTCCGCTCGGGCTCGCACCGGTTCATCGAATGGCACACGGGAATGCCGTCGACGACCCCGACCAGCCAGGCCGGCATCCTGCACGGAGCGTCACGGTACGTACCCGCCTTCCGTTGGTACGAAAAGGACGCCGGGCGTCTTATGGTGACCAATCGGCCACGCGACGCCGCCGAAATCGAACGACGGTTCAGCAACGGACGCGGCCTGCTCGCGGACGGCGGAGTCAGTATCAGCAACGCATTCTCCGGGGACGCCCCACACAGCCTGCTCACCGTCAGCCGGGCTGGGTTGCCAGGGCGGCGGGCCCGTGGGTATGCGTCGTTCGCGGCCAGCCCGCAGGGCCTGGCCCGATCGCTGGTCCTCACCATCGGCGAAATGATCAAAGAAGTGCACCAGGCCCGCAAGCAGCGCCGGGACAACATCCTCCCCCGGGTCCGGCGCGGTGGTTCCTACATCGCGCTACGCGGGCTGACCAACGTCCTGCTGCGTGACCTCAACGTCACCTTCATCGCCGAGCAGATGGCCCGTGGCGTGCCCGTGGTGTTCTGCGACTTCGTCGACTACGACGAGGTGGCCCACCATGCCGGACCGAACCGGCGGGAGTCCCTGCAGACCCTGGAGGGCATCGACCGGGTGCTGGCGATGCTGGAGCGAGTTGCGGCGAACGTCCAACGCCCGTACACGTTCGTAGCCCTTTCCGATCATGGACAGAGTCAGGGTGCGACGTTTCGCCAACGCTACGGACGCTCCTTCGCCGACACCGTCCGCGGTCTGCTGACCCCCGGTGCCGCCGCGACCGCCGCCACCGGCACAGTCGAGGACTGGGGCCCGGTCAACACACTGCTCACCGAGGTCACCGGCGGTGACACCGGTGACGGACCCAGCCGGCGTATTCTGCGCCGCCGGACCGACGACGGCCAGGTCACGTTGGGCCCGTCCAGACGTGAGGTCACACTCGACCCGCAACGACCAGATCTTGTCGTTGTCGCGTCCGGGAACCTGGCCATGGTCTACCTGCCGCAGGTGGCCGGACGCGCCGATCTCGAACACCTGGAGTTCCTGCATCCGGCGCTCGTTCGGGGCCTGATCAGCCATCCCGGCGTCGGGTTCGTCGTCGTGCGCTGCCATGGGCACGGCCCGGTCGCCTTCGGTGCCCGCGGGCGGATGTTTCTGGACACCGGAGTGGTCGAGGGCGAGAACCCGCTGCTCGGGTACGGCTCGCGAGCCGGCGCGGACCTGCTTCGCCACCAGCAGATGGACCATGTCGGTGACATCGTCGTGGTGAGCCGGGTGGACCCGGCAACCCGTGAGGTCGCCGCCTTCGAGGAGCTCGTGGGCTGCCACGGTGGGCTCGGTGGGGACCAGACCCGCGCGGTGCTCGTCTACCCAGCGGGCTGGCCCGCCCCGGCCGGTCCGATCGAGGGACCGGACGCGATCCACCACCAGCTCGTCGGATGGCTGGAACAGCTCGGGCTGCGCCGGGAGTCGCTACCGGCGGCCCGCGCCGCCGACGACGATCAGCCGTTGTCGGCGGAAGCGGTTGGGATGGCGTTGCCCGGCGCGGTTGCCGACTCCCCGTGCGCGAGTACCCGGACCTCGGCGGGCAGACGGGCGGCATCGGCCAGCCGGGCGAACTCGCGTCCAGGTTCGTGAAAGCGATCGGGCCGCACGCGGTCGAGGCCCATCGGCCAGAGCGTCCCGTAGTGGATGGGCACGGCGATCGCCGGCGCCGACGGGCCCGGTGCCGTCCGGGGTGATCCTGTCCCGGCGGCGGGCATCGTCCCGGCGGCGGGCATCGTCCGCCGCACCGCCTCCACCGCGCCGGCCGGGTCGATGTGCCCGGGGCCGAGGTTAGGGCCCCAGCCGCCAACCGGGACAAGGGCGATATCGATCCCGAGCGGGGCGAGATCGGCCATGGCGTCGTGTAGCGCGGTGTCCCCGGCGAACCAGGCCGTGGCTGTCCCGGTGATCACAAAACCGAGCGCCGGGCCACGGTGGCGCGACCACGGGCCACGGGAGCCGTCGTGACGCGCGGGCACGGCCAGCACGTCCAGGCCGCCACCGCCGTTCGGCGCCGGTACCCGCGTGCGGTCCCCCGGCACCATCTCCACGCAGCGCTGCGCGAGCGTCGGATGCCGGCGGCGCAGCAGGGCCGCCGCGCCGCGCGGAACCAGGATCGGCACGGTGGGCGGCAGCAGCCGAAGCGACGGGATGTCGAGATGATCGGCGTGCAGGTGGGAGACGAGCGCCGCGTCCACCTGTACGGCCGCCGCCGCGGGGCGTGCGCCGGCACGCCGGCGCAGGTGCGCGACCCGCATCCCGAGGACGGGATCGGTGAGCAGTCGGGTGCCGGCATCGGCGATCAGAACTGTGCTGTGCCCCCACCACGTGACGTCCACCCCGCCAGTGTGCCCGCCGCCGGGAACTGCGGGCCGGCGATGTAGAAGACTCCCTGGCCGACCGTCTTCGCCGAGCCGATGGCGAGCGCCCCTTCGTCCCGCAGCTCGCTGAGTACCCGAGACGCCTGCATCGATCGCAGACCGAAGCAGTCGATGAGATCGCCGGCTCGCACCGACCCCTGTTCGGTGACCAGTTCCACCACGAAGGGCTTTGCCTCCTTCGGCGGGACGCGGAAGTAGGGCAGCCGAGCGGCCAGCAGCTCACGTGCCGCGTCGCCGAATCGGAAGCCTGTTCTGCCTGTGCTCATCGAAGTGATCAGCATGGAGCTGCCACCGATGCCTTCGCGCCGTGCCCGCGCCAACGCCTCGGCCGCTTCCTCCTGGGACTTCTGCAGCAGTGGAGCGAGAACTCCCTCGTCCACCCGAGGATGATCCAGGAGCCGATAAATAATCAGAGCGATATCCACGTCCGCTCGGGCGTCGTCACTCAGCAACGAGGTCAGATCGGTGACCGGCTCGACCGGATTACCGCCGATGAGCACACAGCGAACCGCGTCCGTGGTCTGTGTGATCACCGGTGGTCGATGCCCGAGGAGAATCATCTCACGGTACATGCGGTCCACACCGATCGCCTCGCGCTCGGCGAGCCGCAGGCTCCGCATGACATTCGCGAGATGCGGATTCGTCGGCCGTGACGTCGTGGTCAGGACATTCGATATGTTCACACCGGACGGAAAACGCCCGGGTGAAGTGACGACAAGCTGATCGCCGAGATGTTCGATGGTAATTGCTTCCGGCCGGGTCCAGTCCCGGTGCATGATGGCATTGATAATTGCCTCACGTGCCGCGGGGCGGGGAATCGCGTCGCCGATCCCCCGCGCTCCCAGCCGCACCGGGTGCACACGCTGGTTCGCCAGCCGGATGGAGAATTCCACCTCGTTGAACTCGACCAGCAGAGATCGGCCCGGTTCATCCAGGCGCACCTGAGTATCAGCCCCCGGCCGCACTCGCCGAATGTAGTCGAGGTGCGACCGGTCGTTATCCGTCACCGCAAACAGTAGCGCCCCCGCCCGGGTCAACCTACCGATCGCCGGGTCGAGGACGCCGAGAGCACGCAACAACTCCTCATCCGGTCGGGATGCCAGGGCCACCCGGCTGGCTTCCTCGGTAGCCCGCAACACCTGTCGGGCCACGAGGAGGGCCGCCAGATCGACGTCGGCAAACCGCATCGGAGTCAGCTCGGCGGACCAGTCGACATAGCGGCGAACCAGTGCCGCATGGTCCACACCGGTCATCTCCACACAGTGCGCTCCGACCCGATGCTTGTATCGGCCGCCGGACGCCTTATGCGCGGTCAGACCCGCACTGACGACGACGGCCAGCAAACGCTCCCCACCCTCAGCAGAGATCGTTTCGACGTCGACAGCGAGATGCGGATCGGTGAGCTCCCAGATGCGATGCCGAAGCCACTCGGGATTCAGATCAGTGCCGATGAACGCAGCCGGGCCAGCAGCCTTGTCATCGACGCCCACGATTGCGACGCCACCGCGGGCGTTCGCGAAACAGCACGCGGCGTCTGCCAAATCGCGAGCGGTCGGTTCGTGTTGAGTACCGCCAGCCGTCATCGAGCTGCCCATCGAGCGCCGAGACTGATCTTCCTTGAAGTCCAACGTCTCAGTTTCGACGTCGGCGGCGCGGAGGCCCGCATAGACGGTCGCGAGCGCCGTGGACGCCTCAGCGCGTCTGGGATCACGCCAGGTGGAAGTCACGATGCGACCACCACGGGGAGGCTAAGTCGATACTTCACAACTATGAAGTATAAGGTTCTAGCCAAGCAAGGCTTGGTCCGCTCCTTCACCAGCGAGCCGAGGACACACAACGTAACCGCCATCCTCCCCCACCGGGCACGCTCGGTGCGATAGTGACCCGCGCCGAATGCATGGTCATCCAGCTCCGGGATGATGGACCGGTGCGCGAATATGGATCAGCCGTAGGGCAGCTCGCCGGCGGGTCACCATGAGCCCCGGCACGAGAGCTCGCAGGGCCACCCATGTGGCGGACGGCCCCGTCCTCGGCCACCCATGGTCCGGTTGCGCCGACGCCTGCCGGCTGATCCCCGAGGAACCGATGACCGACGCACCGGACCCGACCGAAACATCATCATTTGGTGAATTTCGGTAACAATACGCGGATGACAGCCGTGGCCTCCGACAGCATGGATGCGTGATGTCGGTGCGGGTGCCGAGGTGGCTGCGTCGAGGAGCCTCGGTGGTGGTGCTCCTACTCGTCATCGAGTACGCGCTGTTGCCACAACTCGCAGGCGCACGCAAGGCCCTGGAGACACTGTCCGACGTTGAGCCGACGTATCTCGCCATCGGCCTGTTTCTGGAAGCGGCGTCACTGCTTGCGTACGCAATGCTGACCCGCAGTGTGCTTGCCCGCGAAGGCCGGCCGTCGCTGTGGACGCTGGCGCGGATCGACGTGACGTCGCTCGGTGTCAGCCATATGCTGCCCGGCGGTGCCGCCACCGCGAGCGCGCTTCGCTACCGTCTACTCCGCAGCGCCGGGGTCGGTGCATCCGAAGCGGTGTCCGCCGCCGCGATCCAGGGCGCCGGCTCAGCGGTCGTCCTGAACGTGATGCTGTGGATCGGTCTCCTGGTCTCCATTCCCACCCGGGGCGGCAACCCGATCTACGGCACCGCGGCCGCGGTCGGGACGCTGCTGATCGCGGCCATATTCGTCGGGGTGGCACTGCTCACCCGCGGGAGCGACCGGACCGTCCGCATCGTCCGTGCCGTCGCAGGCCGTCTCCCGGGGGTGTCGCCGAGCAGCGCCGAAGACCTCATCCGCACCCTTGCCGATCGCCTTCGAGTCCTCGGCAAGGACAAACCCCTGCTCATCAAGGCGACGGTGTGGGCGGCCGCGAACTGGTTGCTTGACGCCGCATCCCTATGGGTGTTTTTGTATGCTTATGGTCACGCAACAGCGCTGGACGGCCTTCTGATCGCCTACGGAATCGCCAACGTGCTGGCAGCTATTCCCATCACACCCGGCGGGCTCGGGATCATCGAAGGAGTACTCGTACCGACGCTCGTGGGTTTCAGTACGACCCGGGCCATCGCGCTGCTCGGGGTAGTGACCTGGCGACTGGCGAACTTCTGGCTTCCCATCCCGGCCTCGGCTCTGACCTACCTGTCGCTACGGACCGGGCCTCTGTTGCACCGACGGCTACCGGCCCAACGCCCATGGACGGCCCCAAACACGATCAACGATGAAACGATCAACAAGGAGACGACCGCCTAAGAGCGACCGGCAATAGGGGGCGCGGCGTCGCGGGGCTGGGGCACGCACCTCGCATCGTTGTCGTCGGTCGACACCCAACACCTCCGGTGCCTCCCTCCTCCGCCTCGCGATGCACGCACCCCAGCCCCGCTCCTTGATCCACGCCCCTACTGCCGGGCGCTCTAAGGCAGGCCACGGTCATCGCCAACCCCGAAATGCAACCGATGGGAATAGAATTATTACTCACAGTGAATGATGGTGGCCGCCATAGGTCGCCGCAGGGACCAAGCACTGAAGGAGAGCGACCATGGCACTGACCTGGCCCATGCAGAAAAGCGGCAAAACCGGTGAAACGGTGCGTACCGTACAGTTCCTGCTCCGCGTACAGGGGTACACGGTGGCCATCGACGGGAATTTCGGACCACGAACCGAAGCAGCGGTGCACGGCTTCCAGTCGTCACAGGGGCTTACGACCGACGGCGCAGTGGGCGACCAGACCTGGTCGAGGCTCATCGTGGTCGTCCGCCAGGGCGATCGCAGCGAGAAGGGCGACGCGGTACGTGCCGTCCAGGACCAGGCGAACTTCCGCGCCGGGGATCCCGCTCACCCCTTCCCGGTGGACGGAGTATTCGGCGCGCTGACCGACGCGTGGGTGCGAGGGTTCCAGCAGGGCGTCGGAATCAACGCCGACGGGGTCGTCGGACCGGTCACCTGGAACCATCTCGTCAACGAAGAGCTCAACACCTGACCCGCACGACTACCGGCCCGTCGAGTGATCAGGGCAGGGTGATACCGAAGGCCGGCATCGGAGACTCCAGTCGACGTTGCCGGCCTTCGACGTTGCCGGCCTTCCCCGCCGTGCCGGTAGCCCCAGCCTCGCGAGATCCCGAACCCGAGGTTGCCATACGGTGCATCGCGATATATCGTGAGCGTACGCGATACACCGCTTAGGAGGATCACATGGAAACACACGGACTGCCAGGGCCGTGGCCCTGGGGGCACGGCAGGTCCCACAAACACGGCGGGCACGACGAGCATGGTGGACACGGCGGGCATGGCTGGCATGGCGGGCACCGGTTCGACGACGCCCGGATGGCCACCGCCGAAGGTCGCGGCGGGTGGCGGCACGGCGGCCCGGGGGGACCGGGCGGATCCGGACACATCCCCCCGGTCCCTCCGGGCTTCGGCTTCGGCTTCGGCCCGGGCTTTGGTTCAGGCGGCCCAGGCTTCTTCGGAGGCCGCGGCCGCGGTCGCGGTCCGAAAGTCCGTCGTGGGGACGTCCGCGCGGCGATTCTCGCCCTACTCGCCGAAGCGCCGATGCACGGCTACCAGATGATCAATGAGTTGGCCGAACGCAGCCAGGGAGCGTGGCGGCCGAGCCCGGGATCGGTCTACCCGGTCCTCGCACTGCTCACCGACGAGGGCCTCGTACGCGCCGAGGAAAACGACGGCAAGCGGGTATTCCACCTGACCGACGCCGGCCGCGCCCACACCGACGCCCGAGCGGGCGAGCCCAGGCCCTGGGATACCGCCGCGGCCGCCGCCGACGAGGGTCTCACCGACCTGCGGTCGCTGGCATTCGGCGTGGGCGCAGCCGTCATGCAGGTCGCTCAGGCCGGCAGTGACGCCCAGATCAAGGCAGCACAAGGAATTCTCACGGACACCCGCCGGGCGCTCTACCGGATCCTTGCCGATGATGAGCCGGACGAGCCGGACGAGCCCATGGCCGAGGACGGCCGGGCGCTCTGAACCGGCCTCACCATGGCCCCGCGGTGAGGCTGATCCGACCACATGCAAAGAGTTACAAATAATTACGAAAAGTCACGACCCTGGTGCCGGCGAATCCGGCTGGACATCACCCGTCACCGAGATGGTGTGATGGGTGGGATCTCTCCGGGGAAGGGGCTCGTGCCGTGCGGAAACTTGGCTCTGGCTATGTGCTGCACGAACCAATCGGGCGCGGCGCGTTCGGCCAGGTCTGGCGAGGGGCCACGGTGGCGGGCGATCGCCAGGTGGCCGTGAAGGTCCTGCGCGGCGAACTCGCGGACGACCCCGAGGTCGTCGCCAGGTTCGTCCAGGAACGGTCCGTACTGCTCGGGTTCAATGATCCACATCTTGTCACCGTCCGTGACCTCGTGGTCGAAGGCGACACCCTCGCGATCGTGATGGACCTCGTCAACGGTGTGGACCTGCGGGTGTACCTCCGGGAGCGGGGAAAGCTCACCATCCCGGCGGCGGTCGCCCTGACCTGCCAGGTGTTGCGTGCGCTGACGGTCGTACATGCGGCCGGCGTCGTCCACCGCGATCTCAAACCCGCGAACGTGCTCATCGACCTCACCGACCCGGACGATCCGCAAGCGCGGCTTACGGACTTCGGCGTGGCCAGGCTCGCCCACGGCCGGTCGCTGACCCGCCTCACCGGCGCGATCGGGACGCCGCTCTACATGGCGCCGGAACTGGCACAGCACGAGCATGCGCAACCCTCCGCCGACGTCTACAGCGCAGGAGTCATGCTCTATGAACTCCTGACCGGTCATCCACCCTTCTCCGCGCCGCACCCAATCGCGTTACTGCGCGCCCATATGGAGGACGCACCCGAACCCATCGCCGATATCCCGCCGCCACTGTGGGACATGATCGCGTGGATGCTCGCCAAGGACCCGGCTGCCCGTCCCAGCGCGACCGAGTCCAACGGCGAGCTGACCCGGCTCGCGCGCTCCGGCTTCCAGCCGGCAGCCCCGCCGTCACGTGATGCCGATCACGGCACTGGTGCTGCGGCTGCCACCGCGACCGGGGAGTCGGACGCCGGCGTGACCGCGCTGATTCCCCCAGACGCGACGATCGTGACTCC
>NZ_CAUVXG010000007.1:123079-139576 GCF_963555885.1 Protofrankia sp. Cr2 | reverse complement strand
GCGTCCTACAACGCGAGCCGGTTGGTTACGGTCATCGCGGCCGTCATCACATCGAACACCGCGCTGGCCACCATGCCCGGCAACGTCTTCATCCCCGCTGCTGTGACCGGCCTGCAGCGCGACTCCGTAGTCAACGTGACCGCCATCGTCACTCTCAACAAGGGCGAGCTCGGGCGCGCCGTCGGCGCTGTACCGGAGAGCCTCATGCGAGATGTAGACCGGGGACTGCGCCAGGTTCTCGCGCTCTGACGACGGTGAGCGCGGATCACACCAGCCGGGAGGAACACTGCCGGTTGACAAGTCGGCGCCGTCGGCGCCCTGAGTCCGTCGAGCCATCGACGGAGCCGGTCGCTCTAAAAGAACGTTGGAATGCGTGCCGACCGGTGAACATCCACCCGCCGAACGTATTACGAAACCGTCAGCCTGTCGGCACTTGCAAAGGGTGCATACCAGGGTAGGGGTCACGTCAGCCAGATGATCGAATAGGAGTCGCGGAAGTCCAACTTCGACGGCCACGCCGCTCCACTTTCGAGCACCGTCGCACCGCAGCACCGTCCGCGCATCCGTGTCGGCTGTGACGCTGTCGCCGACTCTGTCAAGATATGGACCGGAATCCTCACCCGTGAAAGCCCCGGGTCGCGACCTAGGACGCATTACGGGCACCCATACGCTCGACACATTCTTGCTCGGGATCATGAAGTCGATTGATCCATACGATTGTTCGTGTCCAGGGCTTGGCGCGGGCACGTAGCGCGCGGCTGACGGTCACCTCCGGGTGAACGACATCTGTCACCGTCTCCTTGACTGACGGCTGGCTTCCTTGTCGTCCGATTCCACGCCTTGGGGTCGGGGCCGCTGCGAGGCGCTCGTGGTGGACCTATCGACTTTCACCCCACAGCCGAACGCCTGAGTCTCCGCATCGCGCCGGCGCGGTCCGACCGTGACCACGATCTGTTCGCCCTTTTCCAGGGATGTCGCGATCGGCCCGGCCACCTTCTCGCTGAACCACGCGTCATCGAACTTCGCCAGTGGCGTCGTCACCGCGAAGCGGCGTCATGAGGTCATTCGCAGCACAGGACTCATACGGATGACAGGTGTCGCCGTGCTGACACATACATCCGACATCCGGTTCCGGTATCCGGTCCATTCCCGCCGCGTGATCGAGGTGGCCTCGGGCTCGCCCCGCGCGCATCCCACGGCGAGACCGAGTGGATTATGTGCGTTGCGTGATCTACTCGGTCTCTCACGGTTTGTCCTGGTTTCGGACCTCTACCGGCGGCAACCGCAGGTGCCGTCCGCGATGTGACCAGTGGCGATGATCCCGGCGATGACGGTGTTGGTGGGGAACCCGGCATGCCTGAGCGGACATTACGAGGCATGGGGCTAGCCGATGTCGAGTGAGTCCGCCTCCGTCTCCGCATCCGACGGTGATCTGCTGGCGCGGGTCGCGGCGGGTGATGGGAGTGCGGCGTTTGGCTGTCTGTTTCGCAGGCACTCCACCGCTGTCTACTCGTACTGCTTCCACCGACTTGGTTCGTGGAGCGCTGCGGAGGACGCCACGTCGGTGGTCTTCCTGGAGGCGTGGCGGCGTCGGGCCGATGCGGTCGTTGTGTCGGGGTCCATCCGACCGTGGCTGCTGGGGGTGGCGACGAATGTGATGCGCAACCAGCGTCGGGCAGCTCGCCGGTACGACGCGGCGTTGCGTCGGCTTCCACCGCCCGAAACAGAACCTGATTGTTCCGACGAGGTCGCAGGACGGCTCGACGACGAACGTCAGATGGCCGGGGTGCTGAGCGAGCTCAGGTTGCTGAAACGCGACGAGCTGGATGTGATCATGATGGTGGCGGTGGAGGGCCTGACGTACGCCGAGGCATCTGTAGCTCTAGGTGTTCCATTAGGAACAGTACGTTCGCGGCTGGCGCGTGCGCGTGCCCGGCTCGCCGCCCAGCGGCCTTCGGTCGTGGCCGCGTCCGAGAGCGGCGGTAGGCCTGCCACGCCGGCGCGGGTGGGCCGCGGCCAGGGAAGGATGCGAGATGTCTGATTTCAGTCTTCCGGAGGTTCCACCGGGTCGGTCGATCCCGCCCGACCGGCTGGCACAGCGACAGCTGCTGCTCGAGCGGCACATCGCCGCGTCTGGTAGGGCTGCAGGAAAGCCCTGGTGGCGAAGGCGCTGGGCGGTAGTTCCAGGTGCGGTTGCAATAGCTGGTTCGCTGGCGGCTGCAGGGTGGGGTCTGCTCCCAGGCGGGCAGGCGACGGACGCGACGACCGTCTCGTGCTATTCGACGGTGAACCTGGATGGTGATGTGGGCATCGTCGGCTCGGCCGCGGTGGCAGATCCGGCGGGGGCCTGCCGCACGGTATGGCGGCAGAGCGGGATCTCTGAACCAGCGACAACCGCGGTCTGCGTCACCCCGATGGGAATGATCGCCGTTTTTCCTTCGGACGGTTCCTGCCAGAAACTGGGGCTGAGGCCGTTCACGGGGGTATCCGAGGATGCGGCCAATCTTGCCGCGTTCAAGGAGGACGCCTCCGAGGCGGTGGCCACGGCTCCCTGCCAATCCCGTTCCGTCATCGTCACCATGATTCGGCAGGAGCTGGACGCCCACAGTCTGGGGACATGGCGGATCGACGAAAGTGGATATAATCAACCCTGGGCTGAGGGACGTCCATGTGCGAGTCTCGGGTTTGACGACGAAGGGAAAAATGTAATCATCGTCCCGATGCCGCCCGGGTGACCTGCATGACGACGGTGGCCGTTCGGGATGGCCACCGTCACTCACATACCAGTAATCATATAATCCACAGGGATGACACGCGGTCGTTCCACCCGGCAGCAAGAACCGCGGCGCCTACGTTAGGCCCGGTGTTACCGGGATACCAATATCTGTCCCCGGTGTTGTGCTTCGAGAGATGAACCCCACAGGCTCCGGTGACAAAAGACGACATTTCGTCGAGGACCACACTCGTCGACGAGTCCGTGTGACGGCCTGAGTCGGCCTGACTTGGATCTGGGGCTTTGGTGACATCCTGGTGTGATGCCTCCGCTAGCCACAGTCCGGGCTCGTGGTCGCGCACCGTCAGGTGCGGCTGATCACATCCCGGCTGCGTTGCAGGAAGTCGCGCTCGCTCGCCTTCTCGGCGCGGGCGAGCGCCCCTGCGTATGCCTCTCACTCTCCATACGAATCGCACCTGTCCGGAGCGACGCATGGCCTCCCGTTTGCACGGACGCTGTCGCATATTTTCTGGACCATCGGCAACGCCACAGCCCGAACAACCCACCCATCTAGATCATTCTTCTGGAACAGCACCGACGGTATCCGGGTCCGATGCTTCAGCGCCGCTGGCGCCATGGCTGACACCCGGTATGACGTCGCCTTCACCAGCACGTACAAGATTCCCTGAGTCGGACGTCGATGCCGGCTGGGCGGTCGGGTAGCCGCCTAGCCGAGCACCGGCGCGGTGTCCTGATCCAGCTGTTGCGCGCCATGACTGCCCGACCACCAATCGGCGATGCAGACAGCGTGGATCTGTAGGTTCGGCCCTTCGCCGGTCCCCGCCGGCAGTCGCAGCAGGTCTTCGACAAGTCAGACATCCTCTAGCTGGTTGTCGACCTGGTGTCTTACGGTCAGTGGTGAGACGCCGAAGTGGCTCGCGATGACGTCGAGGGCGGCGTCCTCGTCGTATGTCTCGAGGGTCGCCAGCGCACGGCGTATTCCCTCGGCCGGGGCAAGCAGTTCGGCTGCGAAGGCGCCCGCGACCCGGTCATCGCCGGTGTGGGCGGAGGACAGGAGGAAGATTTGCCGATGCGGCCGGAAAAGCGCCCAGCCGAGTGCCTTCGCGCGGCGGAACGACTGATAGTGGCTACCAGACCCGGCCGCGCTCGCGAACTTCGGTGGATCACTCAGCGCGAGCCCGCACCGGTTGTCCCTGACGGCGGCAAAGCCCTGTAGGCCGCCCGCAGGGCCCTGAAGTTCCTGTGCACCCACCCAGGAGGATATGTCGAAGGGTGCGGTCGCCTCGGCGTTCAGTGCCTGCCGTACCGCGCGTGCCATGTCAAAGCCGATATGCCATGGCCGCCGAAGGCCAGGGCTGTTCGGCACAGCGTCCGCAGCAAGCTCACCCGTCACCGCCGCACGAAGAGGTGTCAACGACATCGCGGCGTCCGCTGACGCGCGGCCCGCCGCTTCGGACGCCCTTGGGATCCACTGAGCGGCTATGTCAAGGGTGTCGAGGTCCGCACTGTCCAGAAAGTCGGCCTGCAGCTCGGCTGGGATGGCAGGCACGATGGCCAGCAGCTCCGTCGAGGTCTCTTCGTCGACGGAGTACGGGTCAAGGCCCAGTCTTGCCGCCGCCAGACAGAACTCCCGCTCGTCCTCGTCCGCGCTTCCTATGTCCGCCCACTCCACGGAGAGCGGCGTCTTCCCGACGTCCGACTCCGCGAGCCGGTCCAGGACGCGCTGGACGACGCCGGCCAGCGCGTCCTGGCCTCGTCGGAACGGACCAGTGCTCGTCCGCTTGACGCGAACCGCAACGGCCCCAGCGCCCGGTCCTCGTCGGCGGCCCAGACAACCCGGGTGACCGCGCCTTCGGGCACCACTGTCAGGTCAGGCCATCCCGTCCCCGGCGCCTCGCAGGTTGTGCTGGCGCAGCCAGGGGTACCGGCGCAGGTTGGACCACGTCCAGTACGCGGACCTGGTGGCCGAGGGACGAATGTGCCCCGCCAGCAGCCACCAGTTGGCAGCAATCCATTTAGCCAGCGGATAAAGACTGCCATAGATCGACCGCCGGAAGGTGCCATCTGGCTCCTCTACCTGCGTCACGCAGCTGCCGCCCACCCACAGCTGGTACCTCGCCCAGGTGGCGGCCAGCTCAGGAGCACGTACGCCCGGTGCGTCGAGCCACTCGATCTGCAGTTCGATCCCGACGCTCACGGAAGCCACCCTGGAGCTTCCTCGGGAAGGATCGGATACCCCTTGTACTCGCCGGACCCCGAGTTACACAGCCGCGCCTCATAGTGGCCGTCGACGAGGAGCCCGCATCGTGACCCCCTACATCGTGTCCGACTCGGCAGAGCTATGGGTCGAGGGTACCGGCGGCCATCGACCCGAGCACGCCACATCTGTGTCTTCGGAGTGGCCCGCGACCCTCCGTCGTCCGCGTGTCGATGCCGTTGACCCGGGCCAGTTTCCGGACCAGCTCCTCATGAAGGCTCGCCGTCGCGATCAGTACCGTCGCGCTTCGCTCCCGATCCTGGCCCGGCCGCCGCCGCCGGTCCGCTCGGCCGCCACCGCGACGACCGAGTACCTCCGAGCGCCGCTCAGGATCGTCGGCACGACACCAGGTCGTGGGGGAGTCCGGGCACGGCAACATACCTACGGCTGCCGTGCAGAAAAATCTGTTGCTGTCGCAGTAGACATGGAGGACTGCGTCGGCTAGAGTTCCTGTTGTAGCCAAGTGAGTGAGCGATACGCGCCAGACATGAACTGGTGCGAGCGCTACGGCGGCCCAGCGGGGGCCACCGCGCGCGTCGTTGGATGTTCGGCAAGGCCCGTGGAGTGAGAGCGTCAGTTCGGTAGACCCCGGATGGGAAGGTGGTTCCCGGTTACGCATCTGCGACCCCAACGCCTCCGCCCTCTCTGGTGGAGATGCGCAGACAGATAGCCGGCGCAGTGGGCCGGTAGACGGTGTTGAACCTCGCTCGGGGAGGCTTGGTGCTGTACGGCACCAAGCCTCCCGACGTGTCCTGAAAGGTGCAATGGCCCCAGAAATCGTACCGAGACCCGCCGACAGCCTTGACGACGACGACTACCCCGCCTACACCGTGGGCCGCGCAGCGGCGATGCTCCAGACCACACCTGCCTTTCTGCGGGCCCTCGGCGAAGCTCGTCTGATCACTCCGCTGCGTTCGGATGGCGGACACCGCCGCTACTCCCGCTACCAGTTGCGCATCGCTGCCCGCGTCCGCGAACTCGTCGATCAGGGCACCGCCGTCGAGGCCGCCTGCCGCATCGTCATCCTCGAGGACCAACTCGTCGAAGCCCAGCGGCTCAACGAAGAGTTGCGCGATCATGCAACCGGCCGGGCGGCTGTCGAACCGTCGTAACGAAGCCGGCCTGTCTGGGCAGGGTGGCTTGCGTGTCGTGTCCGCAACCCGGACGGGTCGATCGCGCTCCACCGCGACCAGTTCCCGTGGCCCGACACCACGCTGGAGGGGTTGGCGAAGCTCGAGGCGTCGTTCGCCAGGATGGGGTTGATGGTCTTCCAGGGCTCCACGGAGTCCTTCGACGACATGTGCCGGCAGGCATCCCGGGCGTCGAGGCTCGAGCACGTCCATCACGCCGGGAACTCGTCCGGGGTGGTCGACGGCGCGAGCGCGCTCCTGTTGGCGTCTCTCGGGTATGCCCGCGCCCACGGGCTGGTGCCGTTCGCCAACAGTGGAGACAGGTGATGGAGCGACGACTGGCCGTCGGCCGACCGCATCCACATCGAGTGCCCACAACTCGCGTGGGGGCGGTCAGCCGACGAGGTCGTTGCCGAGGTTGGCGATGTTGATGATGCGGTTAGTGCCGGCGCGGCTATAATCGTAGCCGGCAAGTGGGTAGCCGTTCGTAAGGAACGCGAACGACGTGTCCGCCTCCGGGTCGTGGAACGCGAGCTGGCACGGCGCCCCGCCGTTGCCCCACGTGCGCGGCGACCCGGTGGTTGGTGCCCACGGCCCTGGGTCATCACCGCACACGGTCACGAACAGGCCGAGGTGGGTGATGCGGTCGCTGCCGCCATAGAGCTTGTCGCCAGCCGGGGCCATTGACACGTGCGGCCGAGTCGCCTCCTCGACGATCTCCTTCGACCACACGCCCGAGTGGTGCACGTGCTGGAAGAACATCGCCATGTCGGCGGCGGTGCCGACGAGCGAGTGGCTCGGCTCCCCGCCGGCCAGCACCTCGGCGTTGGCGAGGTACCACGGCCCCCACGGATCGACCTCCTGGTCGTCGCTCGTGCGGTCAATGGCGATCGGAGCGGCGACGAGCTCCTCGTAGCGCTCGGCTGGAACCGGCAGCACGAAGCCGAGGCCGAGCGGCTCGACGATCGTCGTGCGCAGGTAGTCGGCGAAGGGGAGTCCGGTGCGGCGCTCGGTGAGCTCGGCGAGGATCCACGCTGCCGAGGTGAGGTGGAACTGGAACTGCGTGCCCGGCTCGTAGTCGAGACGCCAGCGGGCGAACGCCGCCAGCCGGGACTCCCGCGTGAGCATCTTCGGGTAACCGAGGGGGGCGAAGGGCAGGCCGGCGGTGTGGGTGAGGACGTGGCGCACCGTCACCGCGTCCTTCCCGTTGGCGGCGAACTCCGGGATGATGTCGGCCACGTGCTCGTCGAGGTCGAGCAGCCCGTCGTCGAGCAGCTTCCACGCCGTGCCGGCGACGACCGAGCGCCCGACCGACTGGAGGATGTAGCGCGACTCGGGCGTGGCGTCGCCGTAGGTCACGAAGGCGACGAGCTCGCCCTCGTGCGCGACGGCGACCTGCGCCGACGGCAGCGGGCCGTGCTCGACCTCGAGTCGGACACGCCGCAGGAACATATCGAGCCGAGCGGGGTTGAGCGCCATGTAGCTATCCTTCGTTGGCGAGTTACGACATCCTCGCGCGGGTGTGGTTAGTTCGCCCCGGCGGCACCCGCCCCGGCCGTCTCACCGCCGTCGAACGTGACGAGGTTGCCGGTCATGTAGGCAGCCCGGTCGCTGGCGACGAAGGCGATGAGTTCGGCCACCTCGCCGGGATCCGCCACGCGACGCATCGGGTTCACGGGGAGCTGCTTGCTCTGGTGGTAGGCCAGGACCGGTTGCACGAGTTCCGTGTCGACCTTTCCTGGGGCGATCGCGACGACGCGGATGCCGTCCCGAGCCCACTCCAGGGCGGCGACGCGGCTCAGCATGTTCAGGGCGGCCTTGGACACGCAGTACGCCGAGAGGCCGATCGACGGATAGAGCGAGGCGGTGCTCGAGACGTTGACGACGACCCCGCCCCCACTTGCGGCCATCACCTTGTGGGCCTGGCAGGACAGGTGCCACGCAGCGGTGACGTTGACGGCGAAGGTCCCCGCCCAGTCCTCCGCCGTGAGCTGGTCCGCGGGCAGGACGGGCGGAAAGACCCCGGCGTTGTTGACGAGAATGTCGAGCCGCCCGAAGTGCTCTTCGGCCTTGGAGACCAACGAGTCCAGCGCGGAGGTGTCGCGCACGTCGGTGGGCACCACGACGGCCGTGCCGCCTGCCGAGTGGATGGTCTCGGCGACCTGGCTGAGCGAATCGCGCGAACGCGACGCGAGGACCACGCAGGCTCCGGACATCGCGAGGCGTCGCGCGGTTGCCGCTCCGATCCCGCGACTGGCGCCGGTGACGATGGCGACGCGACCGCGCAGTTCGTTGTCGTGATGGTCGAATTCGACGGTCGCTCCCGGTGGGCCCGTCACCACCGTGCCCGGCTCGTGTTGGTCCACGTACCCCTCCGTCTCGTGAGCGTGCGGAATCTAGGCCGGAGCGGTCGCGAGCCCCACGAGCTGCAGCCCATTGTCCCGCAGCAACTTGCGTCTTTGGTCGGCGGGCAGGTTCTGCAGCAGCTGCTCGAACGACGCAGGCTCCGCGAGCCCCTCCGGATGGGGGTAGTCGGAGCCGGCGACGATGAGGTCCGGACCCAGCCGTTGGACCACCGCGGTGACGTCGTCTTCGGGGTAAGGCGTGACGCGGACGTGCTCGAGGAAGATCTCGCTCGGCCTCGCGGGAAGTGGTCCGCCGACCCACGGACCGTTGCGGCCCAGCCCCCGCATCTTGTCCATGCGTCGCAACAGAGGCGGTACCCATTCGCACCCGTGCTCGGCGCTGAGCACCTTGATGTTCGGGAAGCGGGCGAAGAGGTTGTCGAAGACAAGCGCGGCGAGCGTCTCCATGACAGGTTGGTCGCCGTAGGTGAACGTCCACTGCCAGGCCGACTGCGTGTAGAATGTCGGCTCGGGTTGCTGGCCCCAGTCCGGCGACCGCCGCTCGGTGTAGCTCATGGCGGGTTCGGAGATGTGATAGACGACCGTGACGCCGGCTTCGTTGACCCGGGCCCAGAACGGGTCGAAGTACGGGTCGCCGGGCGACCGCCCGTAGACCGGGCCGGTAGGTAGCAGGATCGCCTTGGCGCCGTTGTCGAGCACCCAGTCGAGAAGATCGACCGCCATGTCGAGGTCCCGCAGGGACAGCTGGGGAAGGCTGAAGATGCGCTCCTGGTAGGCGAAGCCCCATTCCTCCGCACACCAGCGGTTCCAGGCGCGGAGGCTTGCGTAGAGCAGATCCGTCTCCCGCAGGTAGTGCTCGGCGAGCAAAGCCGTGCTCGGGAACATCAGACAGGCCTGCACGCGCTGGGCGTCCATGACGGCAAGCCGGGCGTCGCGGTCCTGGTACTCCGGTCGCATCGGTTCCATGCGGTAACTGTCGCCGACGGAGCCACCCGTCTTCATGGTGAGGAGCATCTCCCGTAGGGAACCGGGCCGACCGACCTCGTCGAAGATGCTCGCATCCAGAAGTCGGACCGGCCGGCCGGCGGCCAGCAGGATGTCCTGACCCTCGGCGTCGATCTCGGTTCGGAAGGTTCTGTCGGCGTAGGTCGCTTCGATGTGTCGGGTGAACGAGTCTCTCGGCTCGTAGAAGTGGTTGTCGCCATCGAAGATCTCGTCCGTGCGGGCCATCGTCCTTCCTTCCTGATCGACCTGACTGGTCGGGCACCGGTTAGCCCATTATAACATACCAGACGTGTCACAAACCGCACTTTGGTGCGGATCGTGTGTCGTGACGCCGTGCCTGGGTTGACTCGTTTTAGAACACCTGGTATCTTATATTATTGCCACCCACGGGCTGGCGTTCGGTCGGCGGGGACCAGGGGTGCTCCCGCCAGGTTCTGCGGAGCGAGCGGGAGAGGGAACGGGCAGCCTTGATCAAAGTCTTCAGCTGTACAGGCCGGGCGACGTCCGGATCATGTGCCGCATCCGCGCAGCCGACCCGACACCAGCCGTTCGTGGTGGTGGCACGCACCAGATCCGGCCGGCTTTGGTGGCTGACCCAGCCTTCGCTCGGCGGCCTGTTGTTCCGAGGCCCCTACCGCTCGGTGCAGGAGCTCCGAGCAGATTGCCTGGACATCATTGAGAGGGCCGCTGCAGTTTCGTGCACCGATCGCAGCTACCCGGCTGGATTGAAGGGATGCCGCCGATGGTTCGGCCGACCCGTTTCTTGCACTGCAATCTCAACTGCGCTGATGTGGCTGCAGCCGCCGCGCTGTACACAGACGCGTTGGGGCTTCGGACGGGGATGACCACCAGGACCGATAAGATCGACGCGCGGCCAATGGGCCTTGACACGGCCACAGCGACGATCGAAGCGCGGTTCACCTACGATCACCGCGGTGGCAGGCGAAGCCCTGCGCTCGAGTTGGTCGAGTGGAACAAGCCCGCCACGACAGGCGAGACGTACTCCGATCCGGGTGCCATGGGAATGCAGGCGGTCGGGTTCGAGGTGCGGTCGATCGCCGAGGCAGTGGCGTCCTTGCGGGCCGCGGGTGGGGTCGCCCGTCCATCGACGCTGACCACGGTGGGCGGCGATCGCCTGGTCGCAGCGGTCATGCTCGACATCGACGGAGTCGGTATCGAGTTGGTCGAATCGGACGTCGCCGCCTCTGCGACGTTCGCCTACGTGCGAATGAACTGCGCTGATCTGCACGCCGCCACCGACTGGTACGAGCAGATCGGCTTCGAGCGCCGGGGGCCTCTCCTTCAAGCCGTGTGGGAGCAGGCCGCTCAGAGCGCCGAGGTTCAGGTCCAGCGGATCGGGCTCCCGGGTGACAGCAGCTTCGAGTTGCAGCTCACGACTGCTCGGCCGGTGTCGGGCGAGGCCAAAGCACACGCTGCCGCCAACCATCGAGGGCTGTTTCGCATGGCCCTGGCGGTCGAAGACATCCACGACGCGGTCGGGTCGGTGCGCGCCGCGAACATCGCCACCTCCGACCCGGTGTGGGTGCCGCTGCCGGGCACCCCTCTGGGGGGCATCTGGGCGTCATTCGGCTGCGACCCCGACGGTGTGATGGTCGAGTTCGTCGGGCTACCTGTCGCTCAGCTCGAGGCCCGGTGATGGACCCGGTGGCCGGAATCGACGTAACGAGCGCCGACCTCCTCCTGTCGACGACGCGTGCAGTCCGCAAGCGCCTCGACCTTAATCGTCCCGTGCCGCCCGCGGTCATCCGGGAGTGCATTCAGCTCGCCATCCAAGCGCCGACGGCCAGCAATGGGCAAGGGTGGCGGTGGCTTGTCATCACCGACTCCGATATGCGCCGCCGTCTCGCCGAGCTTTACCGTCAAAGCGATGCATATCTCCATAAGAAGGCCGCCCAGGTGCCCGGAAGCGATCTCCAGATGCGGCGGGTGTATGACAGCGCGCTTTACCTCAGCGAGAACCTCGAGCGGGTCCCAGTGCACGTCATCCCATGCATCGAGGGTCGCGTTGACGGCGCGGACAATTCCGTCGCTGCCGCGCACTACGCATCCATCATCCCAGCAACGTGGAGCTTCATGCTCGCCCTGCGGGCCAGGGGCCTGGGCTCGGCCTGGACGTCATTGCATCTGGTCAAGGAGAAGGAGACCGCTGAGCTGCTCGGCATCCCCGGGAACGTCACGCAGATCGCCTTGATTCCTGTCGCCTATACCATCGGCAGCGACTTCAAGCCCGCAGCCCGCGGCCCCGCCGAGGCGGTGACGTTCTGGAACAGCTGGGGTGGCTGACCAACATCCGCTCCCGGGTACTCTCCCCAGGCCCGGGCGGGAGCGGCGTGCCGACAATACTTCTGCCTCTCCCGCTTGACGCGACGACGAAGGAGCACTGATGCCTGCAGTGACCCATGATCCGGGCAGCCTTGGCTACCTGCTCGTGGACGCCGACAACCACTTCTACGAGCCAGCTGACTGCTTCAGTGCGTACATCGATCCGACCAAGCGCGACCTTGCCTTTCACGCAGAGACGGTCGATGGCGAAAACCAGTACCTCGTGGCGGGACGCCGCTTCACCTATCTCGAAGAGCCCTTCGCCGAGACCCAGGTACGTCCCGGCGCGTTAGCGTCCATGCTTCGGGACCGCTACCGCGAGACGCCGGACTCGGTGGGCAGCGCAGGGCATCCGGACTTCTCAGCGACCGCGGCGTTCATGCCGATGGATCCGGCCTGGCAAAACCGCGACGCTCGGATCGCTCTGATGGACCGGCAGGGCGTGCAATCGGTGATCATGTTGCCGACTCTGGGTGTCACGGTCGAGCACTTCATGAAGGGCGATCCGGTCGCCACCTACGCCAACCTGAACGCGTTCAACCGGTGGCTTGAAGAGAACTGGGGCTTTGCCTACCTTGACCGGATCTTCTCACCCGCGCTCATCTCGTTGCTCGACGTCGAGAGTGCGGTCGTGCAGATCGAGCAGGTTCTCGCGGCCGGTGCCCGATTCGTCGTCATGAAGCCCGGACCGGTAGGGGGCAAGTCGCCGGCGCACCCCGACTTCGACGCCGCGTGGGCCCGACTCGCAGAAGCGCGAGTCGGGGTGATCTTCCATGTCGGCGAGGCGGGTTTCAACGAGCTCTACTCAGCCTCCTGGGGCGAGAACCCGAACCCGAGCGCCTACCGCGCGAGTGCGTTCCAGTGGTGCAACTTCATGGTCGAACGTCCCATCATGGACACGATCGCCGCTCTGGTCTTTCACAACCTCTTCGGCCGGTTCCCTGATCTTCGGGTTCTCACCATCGAGAACGGATCCGCATGGGTCCCCTACCTGCTTCACTCGATGGACAAGAAGAAGGGCATGGGCCGCAACGGCCCCTGGATCGGCGGGCATGTTGTGGGCCGGCCGAGCGAGATCTTCAAAGAGCACGTGCGCGTCACGCCGTTCCACGAAGACGACCTCGAGACCCTCATCGGCGAGATCGGCGCTGAAGCCATCCTGTTTGGCTCGGACTACCCCCACGCGGAAGGCATCGCAGAGCCAGCCGACTTCGTTCCCCTGGTCAGCGGCCTCGACGCGGCCGCCAAGCGCCGGATCCTGCGCGACAACACGCTTGACCTGATGAGAGGGCATTGGTGAGCATCTCTAGGTTCCGGGCGTTCGTCGCCACCGAGCAGGACACCAGAGTCAACCGCGGTGTGACTGAACTCGACATCAGCGACCTTGCTGCCGCGGGCGTGCTCATCGACGTGCAGGCCTCGAGTGTGAACTACAAGGACGCGCTGGCGACGATCCGGGGCGGCCAGGTGGCCGGCATCTCACCGCTCGTGCCGGGCATTGACCTCGCCGGAGTCGTTTTGGAAAGTGACGTTTCCTGGCTCGCTCCGGGCGATGCGGTGCTGGCGCACGGCTATGCCATCGGCACATCCCAGCACGGCGGTTACGCAGAACGCGCCCGGGTGCCAGCGGAGTGGATCGTGTCGCTTCCCGTAGGACTCACAGCACGGGAAGCAATGATCATCGGCACGGCCGGGTTCACGGCCGCGTTGTCCGTCATCGCTCTGGAGAACCATGGCATCGAGCCGGGGTCGGGGCCGATTCTCGTCACGGGCGCGAGCGGTGGCGTCGGCAGCATGGCCGTCGACCTGCTGGCCCGGCGCGGCTTCACGGTCGTCGCAAGCACGGGCACCCCCGCGGCTGAGCCCTACCTGCGGAAGCTCGGCGCCGCAGAGGTGCTTCCCCGTGCCCAGCTGTCCGACCCCGACGGCCGTCTACTGCGGCGGCCGCGCTGGGCCGCGTGCGTCGATGCTGTTGGTGGACACACGCTCGCCAACGTCCTTGCCCAGCTCCATCCCTCTGGTGTCGCCGCCGCGACCGGTCTCACCGGCGGGTCAGGACTCCCCACGTCTGTGCTGCCGTTCATCACGCGTGGCGTCACCCTCGTCGGGATCGACTCGGTCAACCTGCCCATCGACCAACGGCGCAGCGTCTGGGACCGGCTGGCCAACGACCTCAGACCGGTCGCGATGGAGGACATGGTCCACGAGATCTCGCTGGAGCAGCTCGACATCGAGTTGAGCCGCATCCTCGCGGGCGAGACGACAGGCAGGGTGATCGTCACCCCTGCAAGAGCAGCCTCATGACCGACTTGGCGCACAGCGATGCTGAAGCCTCACGCGTCGATCAGGCTATCGATGTTCGCTTCCGGCCGGCCGCGCTCGGCTCGGGGGTTCCGGGCTGCGGTGTCATGCGGCTCATGATCAGCTGAGTCATGTGGTCGCCGAGCCACTGCGGTGAGACCTTCTTGTGGCCGGTCGAGGAACCCGCGTAGAGGGCGCGTACGCCGACCCCGTCTATCATCGCCGCGATGCCGGCCGCTTCTTCGGCGGCGTCAAGGTCAGTATCGATGGAGCCGTCCGCCTGGCCGCTCTGGATCAGATGCTCGAGCGACTTCCTCCATTCGCCCCAGGCTCGATTGATCTCCGCGGCGAGCTCGGGGTGGGCGGCTGCGTAGCCCCAGAACTGGACCCATGCCGCCCACTCCTCCACCTGTTCTCCGTTCATGGGCATTTGGTCCAGCAGCAATCGACGCAGCGCCTCCCGCCCGGTCGGCGCTTCGAGACTCTGCTGGTAGCGCTGGGCTGACCGCTCGTGCAGCAGCTGCAGCGCAGCCGCCACCAGCTCGTCTTTATCGCGGAAGTAGTGGTGGAGGACGCCGGTTGACCAGCCCGACTCCCGGGCCACGCTGCGCAGGGTGGCTCCGTCCACGCCGTCACGCGCGATACAGCGCAGCACTACTTGGGCGACCTCGCGACGCCGCTCGTCGTGATCGACCACCTTGGGCACGACGACACTCCTCCTGTGGCAGCATTCGAACAGATTGCGGATTTTGGGCCGTGCGCAGCCAGGGCAGCCTCATAGCCAGTATATAACCTACCTGCTGTGCGACGTTGGCACGGCGCTCGCGAACCCATATTCGTAAGACGGCAGATATGTTATAAAGGACAAGCTGGCGCTCGCCGTCGAGGGCCACGCTCACGGCGTTCGCGCCAACGCGCTGGCGCCGCTCGACAACGTCGCCACGCCCGGTGCGGGTGCCCACGACCTGGTCGACGACTTTGTTCTCGAGGACGAGTCGGTGATGGCCGAGGCCGCACTCGCCCTGGTCGAGGGCGACCTCACCGGGCGCATCACGCTGTCACAGACACTGCTCGCCGAGCTCGGCCGGGTAGCGACAAGGGCGCAGGCGTGATCGAGCAGGACTTCACCGGCCGCATGGGCGGCCCGCCGTGGGTGAGCTGGGCGAGCTGCCCGATGGACGGGGGACGCGGTTCAGTGCGTCGTGCCGCGTGACCCTGGGCGCCACGGCTCCGAGCTCGGACGGAAACCACCGGAGGGGCAATTCATGACCGACGACCAGACGCCGGCGGCGTCCCGGCACCACCCGCAGCGGGTCGGTCCCAGTGCGCAATGGCCAGCCGACACCAGCGCCGAGTGGCTGGAGACGAACATCGGTGACGTGCTGCGCACCCATGCCCGGGAACGACCGGAACGCGCGGCGGTCAGCTGGCAGGACGGCGACACCCTGACGTGCCTCACCTACTCCGAACTTTTAGCCGCGGCGACCCGCGTCGCCCAATGGCTGCTCGAGCTAGCCCGCCCTCGCCATCGGCGCAAACTACGTGATCGTTCCAGAATTCGACCCGGTTCTCGTCTTGGACCTGGCTGAACGCTCCCACGCCACCTTCATGGGGGGCGTGCCGACCATGTACATGGCGATGCTCGACGCGCCTGACTTCGCCGCGCGCGACCTTCGCAGCCTTCGGGGACTGCTGGGCGGCGGGTCGACGGTGCCTCCCGTCCTCGTCCGACGCATCGAGGAGGCGTTCGGCGCTCGGATGGTCATCGGATACGGCCAAAGTGAGTCACCGTGCATCGCCCAGACCTGGCTGGACGACTGCGATCTCGACAAGTCGGAAACCGTCGGCCAGCCGCTGCCGCACCGGGACGTCCGCATCGTCCGGCCCGGCACAACCGAGACCGCGATGCTGGAGGAGATCGGCGAGCTCTGCACCAGATCGGCCATGACCATGGATGGTTACGTCGGTGACACCCCGGTCAGCTCCGACGTCGTCGACGCGGACGGCTGGCTCCATACCGGCGACATGTGCTCGATGGACGGTCGAGGTTTGCTGCGATTCCACGGACGGCTGCGTGAGGTCATCATCCGCGGCGGCGAGAACATCTACCCTCGTGAAGTCGAAGAGGCCCTCATGCAGCATCCCGACGTTGCGCAGATCGCAGTCGTGGGCATCGCCGACGACCACTGGGGAGAAGAGGTCGCGGCATTTGTGCTCCCAGTACCGGGAACTGCTCCCAGTGTCGATGAGCTCACCGTGTTCGCGCGCATGCTCCTCGCCCCCTTCAAGATTCCCCGCGGCTGGGCTTTCGTCTCCTCATTTCCCCTCACGGCGTCCGGAAAGATTAAGAGCGACCGGCAA
>NZ_CAUVXG010000007.1:59698-122937 GCF_963555885.1 Protofrankia sp. Cr2 | reverse complement strand
TGTCTCCCTCCGCCGCCTCGCGATCTACGTGCCCCAGCCCCGCTCCTTGATCCACGCCCCTATTGCCGGGCGCTCTAAGAAGCAGGAGCTGCTGGCGTCGTCGACAGGGTTCCGCCGGGCCATGACCGAGGCTTGCTCCAGCGAAGATCTCCCTATTAGATATCGATGATGCCTTGACGTGCGTCGTGCACACAGGCCACTACGTGCTGTCGGCGTCGAGGAAGGTCTGCTGGTGTCGGAACGAGCGGGGCGGACAACCCCAGAGACGTCGAATGCCTCCACCGCGGCCGCCGACCGTCGATCCGAGGCGCGGTCCGACGCACGGGAGCCGGCCGACCGCTTGGCGTGCGACGACTGTCGGTCGCAGCGTCGCCGGAATAGATAGTGGCGATATCTTGACGGGCCTCGGCGGTCCGGTCAGGGTGATGCATGCGATAGTCCGGCCGCCGTGGGCACCGCTGTGCGCCTCGTGGGCCGTCGCCGTCGGTGGTGCAGCCCGGATGATCGCCCCCCACCCACTTGGAGGAGCGCCATGCGGGACGACGTCGTTGAGATCTCCTACAGCGAGATGGAGCCGGCCTTACGCGCGATGATCGCCTACGAGTCCAACGGCGCGTTCGATGTGCGGGACGCCCAGCAGATCTTCGATCGGCTCCGCCGGCAAGCACCGGTCGTGCGCTGGGACATGGGCGTCGGCTTCTTCACGATGAACGACGTCGTGACCGCGGGACGTCACCGTGCCCTCGTGTCGAGTCACCCGGACACCTGGCTGCCGCTGGGCATGGGCTCGCGTGGGCCGCTGCCTCCGCTGCACGTCGACGGCGAGGAGCATCGCCGTTACCGCAAGCTGCTCGACCCGCTGCTGGCGCCGAAGAAGGTCGCGCCGATGGAGTCGGAGATCCGCAAACTCGCCGACGAGATCATTGAGGGGTTCGTCGCCGACGGCCGCGTCGAGCTGCACGACGCCTTCTGCGTACCGCTGCCGTCCACGATCTTCCTGACGCTGTTCGGGACGCCGCTGGAGGACATGGACTTCCTCGTCGCGATGAAGGATCGCATCCTCAAGAACGAGGGAACCACCATGGAGGAGAAGGACGCGATCGGCGTCGAGGCCGGTGACCGGATGCGGGAGCGGCTGCGGCAACGGCTGGACGAGCGCCGCCGGGAAGGCGCCCCCCGGGACGACCTGATCGGCCAGTTCATGATCTTCGAGTTCGACGGCGAGCGCCTCACGGACGACGACATCGTGAACATCATGCATCTGTTCACGATCGCCGGGCTCGACACCGTGACGTCGTCGCTGTCGTGCATCTTCGCGTGGTTCGCGGCCCATCCGGACGAGCGGCGCCGCGTCGTCGCCGACCCGTCGACTCTGCCGGCCGCGATCGAGGAGCTGATGCGCTTCGAGAGTCCCGTGCCGGGCAGTGGGGTTCGCTGGGCTACCGAGGACATCGAGATCAACGGCGTCCCGGTGCGCCGGGGCGAGATGGTCTTCCTGTGCTGGGCCGGCGCCAACGTCGATCCGGCCACCTTCGAGTCGCCCCTTGAGGTACGGCTCGACCGCCCCGTCAACCGGCACATCGCCTTCGCCGCCGGCGTCCACCGCTGCCTCGGCTCGCACCTGGCCCGCCTCGAGCTGCGCGCTGCCATCGACCAGTTCCACCGGCGGATTCCCGACTACTGGATCACCCTGGGGGAGGAGCCGCGCTACGAACTCGGTGGCGTGCGCCAGGCCAGGTATCTGCCGCTGACCTTCACCGCAGCCGGCTGACCACCGACCGTAGTTCACAGCCCTTCAGATGAAGGGCCACGACCAGTTACACCGAGCGTCGGACAGTCCCAGCCCCGGGTCAGGGCGCTGCCCGCCGTGACCTGATCATCCACCCCCCGTCTCTGCGAGCGCGAAAGGACCCACCGGGCCGTGGACCCGGCGCCGCGACGCGGCCGTCGCGCCCCGACCCTGCCCACAGACAGGAAACCTTGATCAAAAAGAACGTTGTCGATCACACGGGTCAACCCCGCCAACCCCGTGAACGATTCAGGCCAGGCATGGGCTGCGTCGCTGCGCCGGACTACGTGACGATTATCGACCCTTCGCCGGCAGCCGATGGCGCGCATCGGCGGGTACCGTCCGTCGACAAGATCGGCGCGAGTTTGTCGTCAGGTACGCCTATCCGGCCGAAAACCGTACCTAACAACAAACAAACGCCGATCATCATCTCCAAATCTCCAAAGACAGCCATGGATGGTCAGACTCGACCCGCAAGCCGGCCCGATCCTCATGGCGGGTCATGTCCGCCGACCTCCGGCCACGCGACACGACCGTTGGCTGCCGCTCCCCACAGCGATAGGAGCGCGTCCCGGCGTTCGCCGCGGTCGAGTCCGCGTAGGTCGGCCACCCCCTGCTCGGTCACGACGACATCGACGTCGTGACCGGGGGTGCTGACCGGCCGGGCGAGCCGGTCGACCAGGGTCGGTCGCCCGTGATGCCGGGTGGCGAGGGCGACGACCGACAGGCCGGTGGAACGGGCGGCGGCGGCGGCGAAATCCGGATGGCCGCCGATTCCACCGAGCGTCGACGCGGTGGTGCCCTCAACGTTCACCTGCGCGTCAAGGTCTAGCTCCAGGGCTGTGTTGACCGCGATGAACGGGGCGCCGGTCGACAGCCTGTGCCCGTCGTGCGTCGTCCCGATGGGGTGCAGCAGGCGCCGTCCGTCGGCCCAGGTCCAGAGCCGTCGGCTCCCGGCCAGGTAGGTCCCGATGGGATCGCCGAGGAGCAGGCCGCGGTCGTCGAGGTCCACCGCCGCGTCGGTCAGGAGTCCCGAGTCGATGCACACGGGCACGCGAAGCGCCGCAAGCGTGGCGGCGCCAAGTGCCCCCGGCCCGACCTGCACACGGGCACCTTCCGGGATCAGGCGGGCGACATTCCGGCCGATTGCGGCGTGCACGGCATCGACCCGGGGGACGGGGATTTCGATGGGCGGACGCGCGTGCCGGGCCACGACCGTCACCCGGTCGGCCGGCAGGTGCGGTCCCGCGTCAGCGTGGGGAAGCTCGTTGTTGACGACCCCGACGACCAGCGCCCCGGCATCGATGGCGTCGCGCATCCACGCCACTTCGCTGCCGAATGCGTACCCGCCGGGCACCGCGACGACGGAGGCGATCAGGACGTCGGGCCGGAGCGGGCCCCGCACGAGGGCGGGGGCCGCGCCCAGCGCCGCAGGCAGGTAGTGCGCCTGGCCGGTGTCGATGGCGCGCCGCAGCCCCCAGCCGCCCATCAGCGCTCGTACGTCGGCGAAGGCGGAGAGATCCAGGTTCTCGTCGGAGGCAGGCATCCACCCGAGGACCAGCCGTACGCCGCCCACCCGGCGGGCGGCCGCGCTGAGTTCGGTGAACACCGACCGGGGAGTGCCGACGCCGTCACTCACGGCGACGCGGGCACTCGACGTGATCAGGTCCTCGAGGCATGCCGAGGGGATCACGGGGCTTCCCCGCCGCCGGCCGCGGTGCTGTCGGGCCATGGGCGATGTTCCAGCCCTCGCCGCACCTCGCCCCACACCAACGTGGCCGTGCTGGCAGTCGGTGGCTTATCAGCCACGGTCGGTGCTCAGCAGTGTCACGGCGGATACGGCGGTCGGCCCTCCGATGTTGTGGGCGAGAGCGACCCGGGCTCCCTCGATCTGGTTCGCCGCCGTACCCCGCAGTTGCTCGACGAGTTCGACGCACTGCGCGACGCCGGTGGCGCCCGGGGGATGGCCCTTCGCCTTCAATCCTCCACTCGGGTTGACGGGGAGCCGCCCACCCAGCGCGGTAGCTCCGGATGCGATCAGATCGGCCGCCTGGAACCGGTCGCAGAATCCGAGATCCTCGTAGCTGATGAGCTCGACCGCCGAGAAGCAGTCGTGGACCTCGGCCACGTCGACGTCCGCGGGCGTGAGCCCGGCCATGTCGAACGCCTGCTTCGCCGCCCTCACCGTGGCCGGGAACGTCGTCATGTCCCGCTTGTGCTGGTGCATGACCCGGTCCAGACCCAGACCCACCCCCCGCACCCAGATCGGGGAGTCGGTGAAACGGTCGGCGACGTCCCCGCCGGCAATCAGCAGGGCGGCCGCGCCGTCGCTCTGCGGGGTGCAGTCGTACAGCCCGAACGGGGCGACGACCATCGGCGCCGACAGGACCTGCTCGACGGTGATCTCAAAGCGCAGATGCGCCTTCGGGTTGGTGACGGCGTTGTGGTGGTTCTTCACCGCGACCATCGCCATGTGTTCCCGGGTCGCGGGCGACTCGTGCAGGTAGCGGGCCGCGTGCAGGGCGAAGTTGGCCGGCGCGACGAGGCCGAGAGGGTAATCCCAGGCCATGTCGCGGGTCATCGCCATCCAGTCCCAGAAGGTGGCGCGGGCCGACGTTTCCCGCACCTTGTCGGCCCCCATGACAAGCGCGACGTCGACGTGCCCGCTGGCGACGGCAAAAAATGCGTTGCGCACTGCGTCGTTGCCCGTGGCGCAGGCGTTCTCGACCCGGGTGATCGGGATGTCGAGCAGTCCACACGAGTCGGCCAACACCCCGGAGGGAAATCCGTCGGTGGTGGTGAGTTCACCGAACCACGCGGCGTCGATCTGTGCGCGGTCGATGCCCTTGTCGACGCTGCCGACCGCCTCGGCCAAAGCCAGCGGAAGCAGTTCCTTGATCCCGAGGTCGAAGTGCTCCCCGAACGGCGTCATCCCGGCCCCGACGACGGCAACCGGCCTCATGCCGCCACCCCTTTCGTGCCCGTCATGCCGGCCGTGTCCGTCATGCCCGTGGTACCGGCGGGAGCCACGGTGGCGCCGGTGGCGGGGGTCGGAGCGAAGGCATAGCCGTAGTCGGGAACGCCACTGCGTATCGCGACTCGCCGGAGCAGGAGCATGCCCCGGTCGCCGATCTGGACGGTGCCCGGCTCGGTGTCGGTGACGTGGGTCAGCAGCCGGACCCCGGTGTCGCCGAGTTCCACCACCGCCAGGCTGTAGGGAACCGCCAACCCCGGCACCGGGGTGTGGACCGTCACCGTCGTGTAGACGACCGCGTCGCGCGGGAGCGGCACCAACTCGGGGGTGCCCTGCGCGCCACACTCGAGACAGAGCAGCCGGGGCGGCAGGGACAGCGCGCCGCAGCTACCGCACCGCCCGGCGGCCAGGCGTAGTTTCGCGTCGAACGCCCGTTCGTAGGCCGGCAGCGAGATCTTGATGTCGGCGTCGCCCGAAGTCCGCAGGGCGGGTAGAGGCCGGGGCGCCGGAGCATCGGCGACGACCGCCGTGGCCCCCGGCTCGAGTGCGGCCGCGGTCAGCGTCGCCTGCTCCACCGCCAGGACAGGCCCGCCTTCCCGGCCCGCCAGCAGCCCGGCGAGCGCGAACAGCACCGAACTGGCGCCGACCGTGGGAAGGGCGGGCCCGGGGCCGGCGGTCAGCGACGCCGCATCCCGACCCCGCAACCCCGCCACCGCCGCCGGCTTGCCCGGCAGGTCGAGCCGGGCCAGTCCCGCGAGCACCCCGCGCTCGCGGACCAGCCGCGCGTCGGCATAGTCGAACACCCGTCCGTAGGCGTCGCGGACGTGGACCGGCAAACTGCGGTCCAGCCGGGCCAGCGGGCGGATCGCGGAACCCTCGGCCGCGATCACCGCCGCTCCGGCACCCGCCGGTCCGGCGGTATCCGCTCCGATCACCAGTGTGCCGGGCCGGGCGTCGGTGAGCGCGTCCAGCACGGCCGGGGCGCCGCCCAGCACCTCGGTCGCACGGGTGCCATCCGGCAGATCGAGGCCCGCGAGCACCATCGCGGCGCTGCCGCCCTCGATCAGCGCCGAATCCCTGGTCACCAGAACCACATGCTGGATCTCAATCCGTCCGGCGGCCGCCAGCGCGGCCCGACCCGCCGCGACCGCCATCGTGACGGCGTCCTCGTCCGGACCGGCGACGCGGGCCTGCGCGGTGCCCCACGCCGGCAGGTAGGTCGCCAACGCGCATATATGAGCGGTCACCTGACATCCCTTCTGTATGTATGGCGAAAGGGTCGCCCAGCCCCCGACCTGGCGACGGCGGCCGGCTCGAGGCGCCCGAAGGCCCGCATCGGTGTCGGTGTCGGTGTCGGTGTCAACGGACGGCGATCGCGTTGGCCGGTGAGCCGATGCCGCCCGGGATGCGCAGCGGCACGGCGACGAAGAGGAACGTCCAGCGCTCGTCGGCGGCGGCAGCAGCAGCAAGATCCGCGAACCAGAACAGCTCGCCGAAAGGCAGCCCGAGGTTACGCATCATCCGGATGTGGGCGGACCGGCTCGAATCGGTGGGCAACGGTCCGGCCTCCACCGCGATGTTGTCCGTGGCGACGGCTCCCCATCCCTGGCGGTGCGCGAGTGGCGCGAGATCCGGGCTGATCCCGGGCACTCTCGCGTCCGTCGCCAGGACCATCGCCTCCCGCACCGCGTCGGACGCCGCGGCGAGGTATGCCTCCGTCCAGCCGGTACGCACGCACACCACGTCGCCCGGCTCGATCCGGACACCCTGCGCGGCGGCGGTCGCGAGCAGCTCGGGTTCGTCGATGACGTGGTCCGGTGGCAGGGGCCGGTCAGCTCCCCCGGCGACGTGCCGGGCGACGTCAAGGAGGACGCCACGTCCGGTGATGCCGCGCTGGGCGAGGGCGTCGATGCTGTTGCGGTGGGCGTAGCCCCGCTCGTCCACGCTGTCGAGCCCGGCGCCGTTGTAGAAGACGCCGTCGACCCCGTCCTCGACGAGTCCGCAGTGGGACAACGCGTCCCACTGCGTCGAACCCTGCGTGGGCAGCACGACGCAGTCGTCGTTGAGAACCATGCCCTTGTAGACGTGGTTGCGGCGGAGCGCGACCTTCTCCAGCGCCGGCCGTCCGATCTGGCGGTGGCGGGGCTGGTCCAGCGGCAGGTTGAGCGGGAAGGTCGTCCCCGTCCGGATGCACCCGGCGCCCCGCAGCACCGCGGCCGGTGTGATCAGGTTGAGCGTGCCGAGTTCGTCGTCCGCCCCGAACCGACCCCAGTTCGACAGTTCGGGCCGACGCGGGCCTCCGTGGGTGTCGGCGACGACCTCGCCTGTTGCCTTGCCCTCGGCCCGCACCCCGCCGACACTGACACTATGCGGCGCATAGTGCAAGACAGGCCGGAACCGGAGCGTGCTTCCCGTCAGTCGTCGAGCCCTACGTGCCTACCCAGGCCGACGCGGCAGACGCGGCACCCGGCGACTAGCCGGCTCCCTCTGCGGCACGCACCCGGAGTCCCGCGATGATGACGTCGAGGGCGAACTCCAGGTATGCCTCCGCGTCCAGCGTGGCGCCAGCCGACGCCACCCGCTCGAGCGCGGGGTAGGTCTGCGGATCGTCGGCCAGCCGATGACGACCTGGTGGGCCGCCGCGCCGGGCGAAGCCGGCCGCCAGCTTGAGGTAGCCGACCCAGTAGGCCTGCGTCGTTGCCTGCGCCAGCACCGAGGTCCGCTCGTCGAAACCCGCGTCGAGCAGGATGGCGGTCGCGAGGTCGGCGAGCCGGGTGCCGTTGCGGGTCACGCTCGTCTCCACGAGCCAGTCCGCCACTCCCGGGCAGTCGTTCACCGTGACGCTGAGCCGTCGGTGGACCGCGCGCAGCCGGTCCTCCCACGGCCCGTCCGGCGGCGCCTCAACCTGGCCGAGCACCCGTTCGACGACGAGTCTCAGCAGGGCCTCGCGGGTCGGGACGTGGTAGTGGATCGCCATCGTGGTGACACCGAAATCACGTGCCAGCCCGCGCATCGTCACCCGGTCGAGACCCTCGCGGCGCGCAACCTCCAGCGCCGCATCGACGATCCGGCGCTCGCTCAGGGGCGCCGCCGCCCGACCCGGCGATACGGGAGCGGATCCGGGCTCGCCCATCACCGTGACCGCCTGCGGGGCTGTCGACGTCACCCCCGCGGCCGTCGGCACCGCTCGCTCAGCCACCAGCAGACCCTCCTCGAGGCCGACAGCCTTCCCGGACGTCACCCCTCTATTGTCACCCCGCTGGCCCGCGCCCGACGGCGCGCACTGGCCGACCGACCGCGAAAGCCCCAGGCGACTCGGCACAAGCGGCGGAACGACGCTCTTGCGAACCACCCCTACGCGCGACAGAGCAAAGTCACTCTGCGCCGCATAGTAGGTATTTACCCGAGGCCCTCCCCTGCACAGGTTCGTCTGCTGGGTCAACGACGAAGAGTGACGCGCCAGCCAGCCTGGCCGCCGGGGGCGCGGCCGCTGCTTCCTCGCGCCCGTCGCACTATGCATGGCATAGTTGGGAAGCCCGGCACACCGGTACACCAGCACCCCGAGAGGATGCGGTCGATCGTGGATGACGTGTTGGGATACGAGGGCCGGCGGGTCCTTGTCACCGGAGCCGCCTCGGGCATCGGCGCGGCCACCGCCGAGCTGCTCGTCTCACTCGGCGCGCAGGTGCACGCCGCCGATCTCAACCCGGTCACCGTCGACGGGGTAGGCAAGACCTACCGGGTCGACCTCGCCGACGCCGGTTCCATCGACACCCTGGTCGAGGGCCTGGGCGGTGGCCTCGACGCCCTGTTCAACTGCGCCGGCGTGCCTGGCACAGCCCCGCCGCAGACGGTCCTGCTGGTCAACTTCTGCGGGCTGCGGCATCTGACCGAGTCCGTCGTCGCGTCCATGCCGGCGGGGGCGGCGGTGTGCTGCGTCGGCTCGACGTCGGCGGCCGGCTGGCTGCAACGGCTCGAGCTGTCCGCCGAGCTGCTGGCGACCGCCGGGTTCGACGAGGCCCGCCGCTGGTGCGAGGCGAACGTCGATCGGCTCGGCTACGTATACGACTTCTCCAAAGAAGCGGTCAACGCCTACACGGCGTTCCGGAACGTCGACTTCCTCGCCGACGCGAAGGTGCGCATCAACTGCGTCAACCCGGGCAGCACGCGGACCGCGGCGACACCGGAGTTCACGAAGGCGGTGAAGGCCAAGGCGCTCGGCGAGGAGCTGTTGAAGAACTACCCGCGGCTGATGGGCCGGCTCGCCCGGCCGGTGGAGCAGGCGTGGCCGCTGGTGTTCCTGAACAGCGAACGGGCCAGCTTCATCACCGGGGCGAGCCTGAACGTCGACGCCGGCCTCGTCGGCGGTCTGGTGACCGGCCGATTCCCCCCGGTCGTCGCGGCCGCGATGCGGTGGACACCGGTCGCGGGCGCGGCCGCGGCCGCGGCGACGGCCTGACGCGAACGGCCGGCGAGGACAGACAACCTGCAGACAGGGGTCGGCATGGCAGCGAAACGCTGGTTGATTACGGGGGTGTCCACCGGGCTGGGGCGCTGTCTCGCGCAGGCTGCCCTGGCGCGGGGCGACACAGTCGTCGGCACCGTCCGGCGCGACACCCAGCGCGACGAGTTCGAGAAGCTCCACCCTGGCAACGCCCTCGCCGAGATCCTCGACGTGACCAGCAGCGAGGACGCAGTGGCCGCCGTCGTCCGCTCGGCCATCGAACGTGCCGGGCATCTCGACATCGTCGTCAACAACGCCGGGTACGGGCTGATCGGCGCCGTCGAGGAGATCAGCGACGCCGAGGCCCGGCACCAGCTGGAGACCAATTTCTTCGGACCGCTGAAGGTCATCCGCGCGGTGCTCCCTCACCTGCGGTCGCGGCACGGCGGCCACATCGTCAACGTCAGCTCCGTCGCCGGGTTCACCGGCTCCGCGGGATGCGGCCTCTACAACGCTTCGAAGTTCGCCCTCGAAGGGCTGTCCGAGGGGCTGCGGGCGGAGCTGGCTCCGCTCGGGATCGCGGTCACGATCGTGGAGCCGGGGGCGTTCCGGACCGAATGGGCGGGCCGCAGCCTCGTGCAGGGTACGGCACTCATAGCCGACTACGCGTTGGCGTTGAAGGTACGCCGTGGGCTCGCGGGGTCGGACGGCGTCCAACCGGGCGATCCGGTCAAGGCCGCGGCGGCCGTCGTCGACCTCGTCGACTCCGAGCGACCTCCGCTGCGGCTGGTCCTCGGGAAGGACGGTGTAGCCGCCGTCGAACGCAAGCTCGCGTCGGTGCGGACGGAGCTGGAGGCGTGCCGCGACCTCGCCCTGTCCGCTACTTTCGAGCCCCCCGCCGCCATGCCTACCGAGGCGGCCGCCCGATGACCGAGCAACTGGCCGCCCAGACAGCTCCGGGCCGGGATGGAAGCTTCGCCGAGCAGCCGGCGGCGATCATGCGCGATCGGCTCTACCTGGGCGGGCGATGGACCTCCCCGGCCGGCGACGACACCTTCGACGTGGTCTCGCCGTCGACTGAGAAGGTCGTCGGCACCGTGCCGGCGGGTACGCCGGTTGACGTGGACCGGGCCGTGGCCGCGGCCCGTGAGGCCTTCGACGCCGGGCCGTGGCGGTGGGTTTCCCCGACCGAACGCGCCGCCCGCCTGCAGCCGGTGCTGGCCGGGCTGCGCAAGCGGCACGACGAGCTGGTGAGGCTGCTCGTCGGTGAGGTTGGGGTGCCGATCTCGTCGTGTTCGGCGATCGGGGTCGCGCAACCGATCCGGACGTTGGAGTACTACCTCGGCCTGGCCGCCACGTTCCCGTTCGAGGAGACCCGGGGCGGGTTGCGCGGCGCGACGGTGGTGCGGGAGCCGGTCGGGGTGGTGGCGGCGATCGTGCCGTGGAACGCCCCCCTCCGTTCGATCATGAACAAGCTCGCGCCGGCGCTGGTCGCCGGCTGCTCCGTCGTGGTCAAGCCGGCGCCGGAGACCCCGCTGAACGCGTTCGTGCTGGCGGAGGTGCTGGCCGAAGCCGACCTGCCGCCGGGGCTGGTCAGCATCGTGCCCGCCGGCCGGGAGACCGGTGAGCACCTCGTCCGGCATCCGGGCGTGGACAAGGTCGCGTTCACCGGCAGCACCGCCGCCGGCCGGCGGATCATGGCGGCGTGCGCGGAGAATCTCACCCGGGTCGGCTTGGAGCTGGGCGGCAAGTCGGCGGCGATCGTGCTCGACGACGCCGACCTGGACGTCACCGTGCGCCGGCTCACCCCGCTGGTGGTCGGGAACAACGGGCAGGCGTGCACCGCCCAGACCCGGATCCTGGTGTCGCGGGCCCGCCACGACGAGCTGGTCGAGGTCCTCGTCGCCGCGTTCGCCGCCCAGCGGGTCGGCGACCCGTTCGACCCGGCCACCGACGTCGGCCCGCTGGTGTCGAAAGCCCAGTACGAGCGGGTCACCGGCTACCTGGAGACGGCCGCCGCCGAGGGTGCGCGGGTCGCGGTCGGTGGCGGCCGGCCCGCCGGGCTCGACGTCGGCTGGTACGTCGAACCCACGGTGCTCATCGGGGTCGACAACGGGATGCGGGTCGCCCGGGAAGAGATCTTCGGGCCCGTCGCGGTGATGATCCCGTACGACGACGTCGAGCAGGCGGTGGCCATCGCGGACGACTCACCGTACGGGCTGGCCGGCTCGGTGTGGACCGGCGACGTCGCCGCCGGGATGGCGGTGGCCCGGCGAATCCGCACCGGCACGTTCAGCGTCAACGGCGCTGCGCAGCCGGTCGAGGCGCCGTTCGGCGGCTTCAAGGGGTCGGGGATCGGCCGCGAGTACGGGCCGGAGGGGCTCGACGCTTTCTGCGAGAAGAAGTCGATCGCCACGAGGCTGCTGTGAGTCGTCCCGCCGCCGGTCCAGCATTCCGACCCACCAAACTCACGGACGTTGAGCTGGCGCTGCGTGACCAGGTGCGCGAGTTTCTGGCCGCCGAGCTGCCCCGCGGGACGTTCCGACCTGGCCTCGGTATGAACAGCTCGGCCGACCCGGCGTTCTCCCGGAAGCTGGGCGAACGGGGCTGGCTCGGGATGGCGCTACCGGCCCGCTACGGCGGCGGTGACCGCAGCGCCGTCGAACGGTTCATTGTCACCGAGGAGCTGCTGCGCTGGGGCGCCCCGGTGGCCTACCACTGGGTCGCCGACAGGCAGAGCGGCCCCGTGATCAACCGGTTCGGTACCGAAGTGCAGAAGCGACGGTTCCTGCCCGGCATCTGCGCCGGTCGGTTGGGTTTTTCCATCGGCATGAGCGAACCGGACGCCGGCAGCGACCTCGCGGCGATCAAGGCGCGGGCGGTGCGGGTCGACGGCGGCTGGCGGCTGTCCGGGACGAAGATCTGGACGACCGGCGCCCACCACAACGACTGGATCATCACGTTGTGCCGGACCGGCGACTCCGCCGAGCGGCACGCCGGGCTGAGTCAGCTGCTGGTCGACCTGCACGCCGACGGGGTCGCCGTCCACCCGATCCCGTTCCTCGACGGCAGCACCCACTTCAATGAAGTGGTACTGACCGACGTCTTCGTCGCCGACGACGACGTCCTCGGCGAGATCGGCCAGGGCTGGGCGCAGACCACCTCGGAGCTGGCCTACGAACGTGGCGGCCCGGACCGCTGGCTGTCCACCTATCTCCTCGTCGAGCAGTTCCTGCGGGAGTTCACCGGCACCCCGACCGGCGAACGGGCCCGCGACCTGCTGGCCTCGGCGGTGTCGCGGTGGTGGGCGCTGCGCCAGCTGTCGCTGTCGGTGGCCCGCTCGATCGACACCGGCGGCGCCCCGTCGGTGGAGTCGGCGCTGGTCAAGGAGATGGCCACCCGCTTCGAGCAGGACGTCATCGCGGCCGTGGAGCGGCTGGTCGACCTCGAGCCGTCGCCCCGCTCGGCGTCGCTGTTCGAGCGGTTGCTCGCCGAGGCCGTGCTGACCGGGCCGTCGTTCACCATCCGCGGCGGCACGCTGGAGATCCTGCGCTCGGTCACTGCCAAGGGGCTCCGGCCATGAGCCGCGGTGGGGTCCCCGCGGGTGGGGTCCGGGTCGCCGCCGGGCCGCGAATCGGGAGGACGTAGTGATCGACTATCCGGGGGTCGACCCCGTCCTGCTTGAGACCGCCGACCGGCTGTTCGCCGCCTGCTGCGACAACCGCCAGCTGCTCGCCGCAGAGGAGGCAGGCTGGGCGAAGGACCTGTGGGAACGCGCCGCGGAGATGGGGCTGCCGTGGATCTCTGTGCCGGAGGACCGCGGCGGTAGCGGCGGCGGACTGCCCGAGGCGCTCGCCGTCCTGCGGGTCGCCGGCCGGCATGGCGCGCCGATCCCGCTGGCGGAGACGGGTGTACTGGCCGGCTGGCTGCTGGCGGGCGCCGGCCTCTCCGTCGACCCGGCCAGCCCGCTGACCGTCGTCCCCGGCCGGGACGGCGACACCCTGCGGCTCGACGGTGGACCTGGCCCCGACGCCCGCCTGACCGGGACTGCTCACCGAGTCCCGTGGGCGCGTGCGGCGGCGCGGATCGTGGCGCTCGTCGGTTCCGACGACGGCTGGCAGGTCGTCGCCGTACCGACAGCCGACGTCGGTGTACGCGTCGAACCCGACGTCAACCTTGCTGGCGAGCCTCGCGACACGGTCCACCTGGACGGCGTCGAGCCTGCGGTCCTCGCTCCCGCCGCCGCCGGCGTCGACCCGGATGCCCTGGTGCGCCGGGGCGCACTGGCGCGCGTCATGACGATGGCCGGGGCGTTGGAGGCGATGAGCGAACTGACTCTCGCCTACGCCCACCAGCGCCGGCAGTTCGGCCGGCCCGTCGCCACCTTCCAGGCCGTCCAGCAGCACCTGGTCGTCGTGGCGCAGGAAGCCGCCGTCGTCACCATGGCCGCGACGGTCGCCGCGACGGCGACGGCACGCGCGGACGAGCGTGCAGGTGGCGGCGGTGGGAGCAGTAGCAGTGGCCGTGACGGCGCCTTCGAGGTCGCCGCGGCCAAGCTGCTGGCGAACCAGGCCGCGCACACCGCCACCCGTGCGGCCCACCAGGCGCACGGCGCGATCGGGATGACGCAGGAATACCCGCTGCACCAGCTCAGCCGGCGCCTGTGGTCATGGCGCAAGGAATACGGCGACGACCGCTACTGGACCGTACGGCTCGGCCCGTTGATCGACGCCGCCGGAGCCGACGGCCTCTACCCCCTCATCGCCGGCGGATAGCCAGCCGACGTCCGGCGTCAGTGGCCGGTGAAGTGCGGCGGGCGCCGCTCGGCGTACGCGGCGACGCCTTCGGTGTAGTCCCCGGTGCCCCGCAGCGCCTTCTGCGCCTGGTGTTCCCGCTGCATCGCGGCGGCTGCCCGCGCGGCCAGGTCGCCCCGCAGCGTCCGGCGGACGGCGCGGACCGCCAGCGGCGCGGAGGTGGCGATCTCCGCCGCCCAGCCGTGCGCCGCGGCCCGCAGGTCGGCGGCGTCCACCAGCCGGTCGCACAGGCCGAGCCGGACCGCCTCCTCGCCGCCGACCCGCCGGCCCGTGTAAAGAAGATCCGCCGCCTGCTGCTGGCCGACCAGCGCCGGCAACGTCACGCTCAGCCCGAATCCGGGATGGAATCCCAGCTTGGCGAAGTTCGCCGAAAACCGGGCCTCGGTGCACGTCATCCGGAAGTCCGCGACGAGCGCCAGGCCGAGGCCGCCGCCGATCGCGCCGCCCTGCACCGCGGCCACGATCGGGACGGCCGTGGCGAACAGGCGCCGGGCCTGGTCGTACAACGGGTTGCTGTACCCCATCGGGATCGGGCCGCCGCCGGGAGCGGACGCGCCGAGCTGGGCGCCGGCGCAGAAGTGCCGGCCCTGAGCACACAGCACGACCGCCCGGCAGGTCTCGTCGGCGTCGAGCGACTCCAGCGCGTCGGCGACGGCGGTGACCAGCGCGACGTCGAGGGTATTGTTCGGCGGCCGGCACAGCTCGACCGTCGCCACATGATCGTTTCCGACGGTGACGGTGACGGTGACGGCGACGTCCCGGCCGGCGCTCAGTACGGTCATCGTCAGGAACCCATCCGCACGACGGCCTTGGTCATGGTGAATCCGCCGTCGACGTCGATCACCTGGCCGGTGACGTAGCGGGCGGCGTCGGAGGCGAGGAAGACGACGACGTCGGCGATGTCGTCGGCGTGACCGACCCTGCCGAGGGCGGTCTCACCGGCCACGGCGGCCTCGAAGCCGGGTATCTGCCCGGCCCCGCCCGAGAACTCGGTGTCGACGTATCCGGGGGCGACGGCGTTCACCCGGACTCCCCGCGGCCCGTACCGGAAGGCGAGGGTCCTGGTCATAGCGTCGATCGCACCCTTGGTCGCCGCGTAGTCGACCGAGGGGGATATCCCACGCGAGCTTGCCACCGACGACAGGCTGACGATGCTGCCCTGCCCGCGCTTGGCCATGGCCTTCGCGAGGATCCCGGCGACCATGAAGGGGCCGCGGAGGTTGACGGCGAGCAGCGCGTCGAGGTTCTCCTCCTCACCGAGCTTCGCGGCGGGCCGCGCCACGCCCGCGCAGTTCACCAGGACGTCCACCTGCCCGCCGGCGTCGAGCGCCCGGCGGGCCAGCTCGCCGCCGGCGCCGGGGACCGCGAGATCCGACGGCAACACCACGGGATCGTTCAGTTCCTTCGCGATCGCCTCGAGGCGGGCCTCGTCACGTCCCGAGAGGATCACCCGGGCGCCGGCCGCGTCCAACGCCCGGGCGGACGCCTCACCGATGCCGCGGCTCCCCCCGGTCACTAACGCCGTCCTGCCCGCGAGGGCGTCCACCGCATAGGTGCTCATTGCTGCTCCTGCCGAGGGGTTGCGGGATGGGTAGGTGACCGCTGTGTGCTCCGTTCGCGGATGCCCGCGATGATGAGCTCGAGCGCGAACTCCAGGTACGCGTCCAGTTCAAGCCCGGCCCGTACCGGCGCTACCCGTTCCAGCGCTGGGAACCCGTCGAGGCGCGAGTCCGGCCGACGTTCCGGAACCGTGCAGGGCCGGCCCTCGAAGCCGGTTACCAGCTTCATGTAGCCGATCCAGTACGACTGGACCGTGCGTTGGGCCAGCACCGCGGTCGCCTCGTCGAACCCCCCGTCGAGGAGGATGCCGGTAGTGATGTCGGCGAGGCGCACGCCACTTGGGGTGACGTTGTGAACCAGGTAGTCGGCGACACCGGGGCAGTCACGGATAACCACACTCACCATGCGGTGAAGGACCCGGAAGCGGTCCTCCCAGGAGCCTTCGGGCGGCGGCGCCTCGACCTTGTCCAGCACGCGGTCGACGACCAGCCGCAGCAGCGCCTTCCTGGTCGGGACGTGATAGTGGATCGCCATCGTGGTGACGCCGAAATCGCGGGCAAGGCCTCGCATGGTGACCCGGTCGAGGCCGTCCCGGCGCGCGACGCGAATCGCGGCGTCGACGATCCGTCGTTCGCTGAGGGCTCCCGCCGGTCTCGCCGCCGCGGACCTGACCACACCCTGGCCTGCCTGCTCACTCGGTGCGGGTGCCGTCATCAGCCGTCCCCGAGCTGGACCTTGATCGATTCCATCGCGCGGTCGCCCTCGGCACAGGTCGTCATCGTCTGCTCCAGCCGATGGGGCACCGGTGCATGGGGGTTCCGTAGGCGGCGCCCGGCGCGGGCCGTCGGCACATCGTCAAGGCGGCCGTCAGCCGTCAGTGAGGAGGCGGCCGGGCTGCGCGCCGGTGAGGGTGCCACCCTCCTGGGTGACGGTGCCGTCGACGACGGTGTACCGGTAGCCGCCCTCCGGTCGTCGTAGCCGGCTGCTGCCGTCGGGGAGGTCGGCGACGAACACGTCGGGGTCCCAGTGCAGCTCGTCGAGGGCGAAGACGACCAGGTCACCGGCCCGGCCCGGTTCGATCACGCCGCGCCGCCGGAAGCCGAACAGCTCGGCCTGCCGCCCGGTCAGCTCGTGGACGGCCCGCTCGACGGTGAGGTCACCCCGGTCGCGGACATGGCGGGTGAGCAGCAGCGTCGTGTCGCCGCTCGCGCACATCATCTGCACGTGGGCGCCGGCGTCGGAGTTCCCCACCACCGCACCTGGATGCACCAGGGTGCCCGCGACACCGGCCGGGTCCTCGTTGGCGACCCCGGCCGCCACGATGCCGGGTGCCAGGTCGTTGTCGAGGACCCAGTCGGCCAGGACGTCGGAGACGTGCCCGCCGCGGGCGGCGATCAGCTCCGCCAGCGTGCGGCCGAGCCACACCTCGTTCTCGGGCTTGCTCACCTCGATGAACCGCAGCGCGTCGAGCCGCCGCAGCGGGCTGATCGGGGGGAGGTTGGTGTCCCAGTCGTGGCGCGCCCGCGCCCGCCAGGCCGGGTCCTCCAACAGCCGCCGCATCTCCTCCCCGCGGGCCCGCAGCACCTCCGACCAGGAATCCTTCAACGCCATCATCAGCAGGCTGTTGTCCCAGCTGATCCGCATGTCCAGGGTGCGGGGACTCACCTGCGCGTACATCGGGGTGCCGGCGGCCTGCAACTCGGCGCAGTGATCAAGCCACCGCCGCGCCCGGTCTGGCGCGACACTCGAGTGGAACACCCCGTTGAAGGTGGCGACCACCCCGCGGGGCCCGGACAGCGCGGCGAGCCGGTCCACGTCCCGCAACGGGTGCCGGCCGTTGAGACCGGGGATGAACTCGACGAACCGGCCGTGCTCGGCCAGCACGTCGAACAGGGCGCCGTGCTCGGCGTCGTCGGCGAGCTGGCTGGGGACCGGGCGGCCGGTGGCGTCCTCGTCGAAGAACGACGTCGACAGACCGAACGCCCCGGCCGCCAGGCAGCTGTGTAGGACTGCGGCCAGTTCGCCGCGTTCGGCCTCGGTCGCCGGCCGGTCCCACGCCTCGTCGCCCATCACGAACAGCCGCAGCGGTGAGTGGCCGACCAGTTGCGCCACGTTGAGGCCGAAGGTGCGCTCGCCGAGCGCCTTGGCGTACTCGGGATAGGACTCCCAGCTCCACGGCACCGACGCGGCGAACGCGGCGGCCGGAATGTCCTCGATGAAACTGAACACGGCGACGACGCCGTCCCGGTGGCCGGGTCGCATCGGTGCCAGCGACAGCGAGCAGTTGCCGGTCAGCACCGAGGTGACCCCGTGCTGCGGCATCGGGTCGCACGCCGGATCCCACCACAGCGTCGGGTCGTAGTGCGTGTGGTTGTCGATGAACCCGGGAGCCACGCAGGCACCGGCCGCGTCCACGACCTGCTCGCCGTCCGGCCGCAGGCCCTCCCCGACCTCGACGATGCTGCCGCCGCGCACCCGCACGTCGCCGCGCCGGCCGGGCGCTCCCGTGCCGTCGACCACCGTTCCACCACGGACCAGCAAATCACCCATACTCGGGCCTCCTTGCACGGTCATCCTTCGGTCACCCGCGGAAGCTCAGTGCTCCGAAGTGGCTGCACGAGGTTGTGCGCTATGCAGCGCATAGTAGCATCGGGCCAGGCGCCGAGGCAGCTGCTCGGCGGCACCCACCCTCCGTGCGGCCGGCCAGCCACGGCCCGAGAGACAGGGACACCACATGGACAACTCGTTCGCGCCCGAGCTGCTGCTGGAATCCCGCGGGCCCGTTCGGCTGGTGACCCTGAACCGTCCGGAAGCGCTCAACAGCACCAACGAACGCCTCCACAACGCAATCATCAAGGTCTGGCGGCACATCGCCGCCGACGACGGGGCGCGCGCCGTCGTCCTCACCGGCGCCGGCCGGGCATTCAGCGCCGGCGGCGACATGCCGCACTTCGTCGAGCTGCACAACGACCGCGCGGCGCGGCGCGGCGAGATTGAGCACGCGGCGGCGCTGGTCCACGAGATGGTGGCGTTCCCGCTACCACTCGTCGCCGCCGTCAACGGCCCCGCGGTCGGGCTGGGATGCAACCTCGCCGTGCTCAGCGACGTGGTCCTCATCGCCGAGGACGCCTACCTCTCCGACCCGCACGTGTCGGTCGGACTCACCGCGGCCGACGGCGGAGCCCCCACCTGGCCGCTGCTCATGAGCTTGCTACGGGCGAAGGAATATCTGTTCACCGGCGACCGCATCCCCGCCGCCGTCGCCGTATCGATCGGACTGGCCAACCGGGTCGTGCCAGGAGACAGGCTGCTCGACGAGGCGATCGCCCTCGCGCAGCGGTTCGCCGCCCAGCCGCCGCAAGCCATCCAGTCCACGAAACGGGCGCTGAACCTGCACCTCAGCCGGGCGATCACCGGCATCCTCGAATTCGCCCTCGCCGAGGAGTTCCAGTCCTTCGACACTCCCGAACACCAGGCCATCGTCCACCGGTTCCTGCAGCGGCAGGCCGACCGCGCCCAGTAAGAGCGCCCGGCAATAGGGGTGTGGATCAAGGAGCGGGACTGGGGTACGGCACCCTGGTGTTGGGTGTCGACCGACGACAACGAGGCGAGGTGCGTGCCCGAGCCCCGTGACGCCGCGTCCCCTATTGCCGGTCGCTCTAAACCAGCTGATCCGAAAATCGACCGGAACGTGGGCAGGCTGTCGCCCACCCGTCGGATTAGCCCGGGCTCGGTCGGCCAGAGATCCACGCGGTGTCTCTCGTCGGCTCTCGCCCCGTCTTCACCAGCGGCGGATGTGGCGTCACGGTCTCGATCGGTTTGCCCCTCACGGGCCGCCGGTTGATGGGTCCGGGTTACAGGCGTGGGAGCCGGGGGACGGATCGGCTGGCGTAGAGGCGTTCGCCGAGCTCCCAGGCCAGGTCGTCGGCGCTGCCGAGCAGCGCGTCCAGGACATACCCGCGGCGCACGTAGCGGTGCAGGTCGTGCTCGGCGGTGAACGCGATCGCGCCGTGGACCTGCTGGCAGTGCGTGGCGGCGGTGAGGAAGGCGCGGCCGGCGAGCGCCTTGGCCGCCAGAGCGGTGAAGTACCCACCGTCCTCCCACGCGATCGCGACCGCGTCGTCGGCGGCGGAGCATGCGACCTGAACGTCGGCCAGGCGGTGCTTCACCGCCTGGAACGAGCCGATCGCGCGGCCGTACTGGTGGCGCTGACCCACATACGTCACCGTCTTATCCAGCATTACCGCGGCGATCGCGGCGAGTTGACCAGCCAGGAAACGGCGGGCCGACGCGGTTGCCGCGATCGCCCCCGCACGGTCGGCCAGCGGCGTCGACTCGCTGGCCGCCACCGTGCCGCGCACCGAGAGTAAGCCGAGGTCCGGATCGAGGCCGCCCACCGGCGACACCGTCACCGCCGCCGGGTCGACCGCCACCGCGTCGTCAGCTGTCACCAGCAGGAGACGTTTCGCGCGCCCGACGCCCGCGAACGCCAACCCGTCGATCTCAAGCTCCGGGCCGGACCGGCAGGCCGCCACCGCCCCCCGGGCCGGGACGGGCGGCAGGACGACCGCGGTCACATCGTCGGCGGGCAGGCCGACGGCATGCACCACCGCCAGGTCCAGCACCGGCCCATTCGCGAGGACCCGGCCGCTCTCCTGCGCAAGGAGGGCGAGCACGGCCGCGGCGTCCGACCCGGAGGAGGCGTCGGCATCCGGCGGAGACGTCTGATCGCCGGGCGCGTCGACGAGCTCGGACCACCCCGACTCCAGCAGCGCCCGGGGCAGCGCCGCGGCATCCGTCCCCCTCAACACCTCGCGCAGCGAGGTCCGGACCAGGTCGAGTTCGCCGACGTTCATCATCGCCCCCGCGGCAGGCCGAGCAGCCGCTCGGCGATGAGATCCCGTTGCACCTCGGCGCTCCCGCCGTAGATGGTCGTGATCCGGCTGTACGCCCACCGCCGCCGCGCCAGAGCGGCGTCGTCGCCGTCGTCGGTGACGAACGGGGGCCACATCAGGCTGCGCGCAGCGTCGGCCACCGATTGTTCGGCCAAGCCCAGCATGACCTTGTCGACCGAGATCTCCGGGCCCAACTCGCAGCCGGCGTCCAACGCGGCCAGCGTCCCGCGGCACTTCGCCCGCAGGGCGTAGTACCGCAGGAACGCGTCGCCGAGGATTCCGGGCGCCGCCGGTGACGGCGTGGGAGCCCGCTGGGCCAGCAGTTCCTCCAGACGGGCACGCAGATCCGCCTGACGTTGCCACGCGTAGGCGCCCCGCTCGAACTGCATCAGGTACATCACCGCCCGCCAGCCGCCGCCGACATCCCCCACCACCCGGTCCCTTCCGACCACCGCGCCATCCAGCCAGATCTCGGCCACCTCGGCCCGGCCGTCGACACAGGCGATCGGCCGAGTCGTCACCCCAGGCGTGCTCATGTCGAGCCAGAACATCGTCAGGCCCCGGTGGCCGCTGTCGACCGGGCCGGTCCGAGCGAGCAGCACACACCCGGTGGCGAGATGCCCGTCGGAACTCCACGTCTTCTGACCCGTGATCCGGAAATGGTCGCCGTCCTCGACGGCCCGCGTCCGCAGCGACGCCAGATCGCTGCCCGCATCCGGCTCGGAGAACCCCTGACACCAGACCTCATCCCCCGCGATCGCCGGACCCAGATGCTCGGTCGCGATCTCCGGCGCGAAGCGGACGAGCATCGACCCGACGATGTCGGTGTTTCCGAGCAGCTCCGGCACGGCATAGCCGGCCGCCGCCAGTTCGTCGATCACGACGGCCCGGGCCAGCCGCGACCCTCCGAGCCCACCATGAGCCACCGGCCAGCCCAAACGGGTCCAGCCCGCGTCAAACAACAGCCGCTGCAACGGCCGCTGCTCCGCGAGCTGCTCCTCCAGGGACACCGGCCTTTCCCGGCGGAAAGGCGCCAGGTCGTCGACATGATCGTGCATCCACCGGCAGAACCCGTCCCGCACCTCCGCCCGGCTGGCCTCTGGGTCGGCGCCCGCATCGGTCACGGTTACAATCCCTTCAAAGTGGCGGGGAGCTGCCTCCCCGTAAACGTTGGCCGACAACAGGACCGCGACGCCGGCCAAGCTCACCGCTACGCGACGCCAATCTATATCTAGTCCCTATTCCCCTGCGGGGCGCCCGTTCCGGGCTGAAAATCGGAGGTGGTTGCCCGCTTACGTCGTAGCTCCTTGGTCGTTGAGGCCGTCGTCTAGTCGGACGCTGGGAACCGCGCTGTGGGCCCTTCACTAGACCCGCGGGTAACCGACTTCCTGCAGTTGGTGACCCTGACGGCCGGGGAGTCGTCGGCCTGGCGGGGACGTCCCCCGGCCGGACCTCACCGCGTTCGTCGCTGCCGACGTCCGCCTCGCTACCGACACCCGTATACGGCAGCAGGACGCCCGGCTGGAAAGCACGTTCAGCGTCGACGTCCGTGGTCCGCCCGCCGATGTTCTACAGTTCCGTTCGCAGCGCGGAGAGGTCGTGTACGGCGCCGGTCAGGAACGGTGGCCGGCCGAGGGTACGCGGCACGAGGTGGCGACGGCTGAACCGCCATCCGTCGGCAAGCTGGACGACCTCGTCGTCGTAGTAGCCGAGGAACAGCATCCCGGCGCCGTCCGCGCGGCGTCGGGCCCACTCGGTGATCTGGAAACGGGCTGAGGCATGGCCCTCGTCGTGGACGTTCACAAGGCCGAGATGCACCGTCTGGAAAACGAACTCGAGGCTCGCCACCGCCGCCGAAATTGTCTTTTCGATGGCGTCGCGGCCGACCGCGGGCGCCGTGGTGGGTGTCTCCAGCACCCCGTCGGGTGCGTAGGCGAGTACGGCTTCGCCGACCTCACCACGGCTGACCGCCTCGGCGTAGGACACCGCGAGCTGCTGAATCGCAACGATGTCGGCTGCTTCCGTCGGAGACGGCTTCTTGAGAATCATGTCCGCGGTCATCCCATCGGTCGTAACTTGACGATACCGTGAATCCACAATGTTCCGGTCATGGTCTACCTCGCACCCCACGAGATTGCGGGAGCGGGCGGCTTGCCGTATCCGGCGGCAATGAAGGGGAGATCGTCGGGTGATCGCGGGTATGGCGCAGGGCGGGGACGACGTGATGGTGTGCCATGGCGGAACCGGGCGGCCCGAGCAATGCTTTTCCGCGCAGGAAACGTTCGTGGAAGAGATGCAGCAGTTCACGGTCGTGCTCGCCGCCATCTGTACGAACGAATGCCTCCAGGGCGGTCTCACCCGCGTCCCACGAAGGTGGTTGGGTGGCCAGAAGTCGCGCGACGGCAGCAACGTCCTCGGCTCGCGCCCACTCCCCGATCTCGTCGTAGCGCTGTAGGTGCCGGGCGAGTCGGAAGGCGGAGCGGAGCCGATATCGGAGGTACTCGTCGTCGGTGGAGACCACCCGCAGAAGGTCGACCAGACGGGAATGCGCGAGCGCCGCGCCCGATTCGCCGCTCGCCATCGGCGGCTCCTTCACTCTCCAGCCGACGTATACACCATATACTCGATCGCGCAGAGAGAGCAAGCAAACGGCCGTCACCGCGGCAGCGGAGGGAGAAACCGTGACTGAGAGCAGGAGCGTCCGGCGCGAGCTGGCCGATCCCTACGGCGAGTGGGCGGGCACCCGCGGGGTGCTCATGAGCTACCGGTACCTCGCGTCGCGGCCGAAGGCGATCGACCGGGACCACGCGCAGGGCTGGATCGCGCTGCGCCCCGACCTGCGCCACCCGGGCGGCGCCCTCGCGGCGCCGCTCGCCATCGCGATGCTCGACGTCGCCGGCATCAACGTCGACCCGATCAACATCCTGGCGCTCACCCAGATCGACGTGGAGGTCCTCGACCCGTCGTCCGACGTCGAGGAGGTGCACCTCGTCGGGCACGTGACGTGCGAGACCCGGTCGCAGATCTTCACCGAGGTACGGATGCACGATGCCGCCGACCCGCAGCGCGCCATCGGGTTCGGCACCGCCAACTGGTCGGTGATCGTGCCGACGCCCGAGGGCTTCACCTATCCCGAGCCCGGCACCGGCATCGAGGGACTCGACGTCGTCCCGGCGCTCTACGAGGCATACACAGGCCGCCGCCGCGACGACGGCCGCCTCGAGATCCCCAGCCTCGCGCCCGAGATCGGCACCGACCGCCTGCACCACGGGCCGATGCTCGTCGTCTGCGAGGCCGCCGCCCTGCAGGCCGCCGCGGAGCACGTGGGTACCGACACCCTCACGGTCGAGCACCTCGGACTGACGATCGTGCGCCCCGGTCGGGTCGGACCCTTCGTCGCTGACCCCGTCTTCATCGGCGCCGCCGGCCGTAGTGTCGCCGTCCGCGTCGAGCTGCGCGACGAGGGCAACGGCGGGCGTCTGTTCGCTGCGATGCTGTTGCGCATGCGGGTCGTGGACCGATGCACCACCTGACCGGCGTGCTCGTCGACCAGCAGGGCGAGGTCACCGCCGTCGAAACCTACCGCGTCGCGGGCCACTGCGGGCAGCCGGCCGGTGACGTCCGTCGGAACTACGCCACGGGCCTCCGCTCCGCCGACCGCTTCGAGCGCCGCGACCCGCGGCGGCGGATCGGCGACCGGGCCACGGTCGCCGAGTGAGTGACGCCGTGGATCCCCACACCACCCGTCGCGCGGTCTTCGGCAATCTCACCCAGCGGCCGACGGGCGACCCCGCGTACCCGGTCAGTGCCGGCGCATGACCACGGCCAAGCAGGCACGCGCGGCGCAACCGCTCGACACGGACCTCGTCGTGCGCGCCGCGCTCGACGTCACCCGGGAGTTCGGCATCGATGCGGTCAGCATGCGCGTGGTCGCCGACCGGCTCGGCGTGACGCCCATGGCCCTGTACCGCTGGGTCGACACCAAGGACCTGCTCATCAAGCTGGTCGCCGACGAGGTCGTCGGACAGGTGGCGTTGCCAGATCCGGGGCGGGATCCGCAGCGCGACTGGCGAGCCATGATCATGGAGGCTATGACCGATTACCGGCGCGTGGCGGCGCGCTACCCGGGGGTGGCGACCCTGCTGCTGCACGGCGGCTTCCTGCCGAAGGCCCGCCGCCTGGTCGCCGCGCAGCTCGACGTGCTCGAGCGCGCCGGGCTCACCCCCGAGCAGGCGCGCCGGATGTACGCCTCCTACCAGCTGCTCACGCTGGGCCGGCTCACCGTCGACGAGGCGCGGCGGACGCGCCCGGCCCGCGGACCGTCCCACGTCCGCGACCCGAAGATCGACGCCTACCTGACCGAGCTGCAGCACGAGGACACCTTCGAAGACGGCTCCCGGCTCCTGCTGGACGACGTGCAACGTGCCATCGAGGTGAACAAGGCCGGTTCCCGCCGGACGTGATTGACCCCAGAATGGCGCCAGGAGTCAGATCTTGACCTATCGGGCCGGGTGGAGCGATCCCGTTTCTGTGGACAGCGGACCTGAAGTTCACTGTCTGAAAGGAAGGGCCGTCATGGGGTCGACTCCCCGGAAGTACACGCCTGGGGAATGCTGCGTAATCCCGTCTACGAGGCAGGGTGTCGCTTGAATCGGCCGATGGTGAGCGCGTTTTGGGCATGCTTTAGAGCCTGCTGGTTAATTCGACTTGTCCTATTTCGCTCCGGCGCGGCACCCACCTGTTGATCTCTATCGGGTGGATGGTCTGAGGGCGGTCGTTTCCCCTCGTTCCCGGCCGCAGTATGGAGCGTGTGGTGTCGATGCAACCGTAGCCGTAGCCGTGGCCGGAGATCCCGGCCTCGACGGGACGGAGCACGACAGACGCATCTCGCGCGACCCGTCTTGTCCTCGAATCCGCCCTCCTCGACACGTACGGCGCTCTCGTGAGGCACACTTGAAGGGTGCGTACCGAACAGCTGGCCAGCGCTCGGCTGCCGAGGCTCGCCGACGAGGTTGAGACCACCGGCGAGCCGGTCGTGCTTGTCCGCGACGGCCACCAGGATGTCATGCTCGTGCCGGCTGCCGACGTGGCCGTGTACCGGACATGGATGTCCTATCGGGAGGCCGAGGAACTGACCGGCGACCTCGACGCCCAGCGTGAGATCGCTGAAGCGCGCGCCGAGTACGCTCGTGGCGAGTTCACCACCGGACAGGAGGCACGCGCCCGTTACGGGCTGCCCCCTCTCGATGGCACTTGCTGAGCCCTACCAGGCACGCATCACCCCTGCTGCGTGGCGTAGCCTCAGTAGGCTACCGCCCCGCGTTCACGCTGGGATCATCGATTTCACGACGGGTCGGCTGACGACCGACCCTCGGCGCATCGGCTACCCGCTTGGTCCACCGTTCGCTGGCCAGCACGCCGCCCACTACGGCGCCGAATACCGTGTCCGTTACGAATCGATGAAGACCATTTTGTGATCGTCATCTTCCGGTTCGACCACCGCAGCAGTGCCTACGGTCGGTAACGCCGTCGACGTCACACAGATCTGTCAGTTGCGGGTGTCGGTGCCCGTGGTGGAAGGCCAGGCCGCGGAGCAGAGTGGACTTGCCCACCGACCGGGGACCCTGCACGAGGATGACGGGTTCCTCGGCCATCCGGCTCTCGATGATGGGGAGCAAGCGCCGTTTGAGCAGTCCCTGCAGTGGCGTGCTCACGGCTTGACGATAGTTGACCTCCAAATCTGCCACAGGTCGACCTCCAGATCTGCCGACCATTTGGCTCCAGATCTGTCGGGACTACCCGACCGACGGTGTAAGGCTGATGACGCTGACCAGCTGTTCGGCGGGTTCGTTGGTGCCTGTGGGGTGCCAGAAGTCGGCTTGGGTCTGTGAGCTGGGGCGCTGTGCCGCCATGGTTGTCGGCATGCTGGTCAGCTATGTCGATGCGCCCGCTGTATCTGATCTTTGTTCGGGTGTGCAGCTGGCTGGTTCTGCTCGGTCGTTCGTCGGCGTCCATGGACATCGAGTTACTCGTGTTACGGCACGAGGCCGCGGTGCTGCGTCAACCAGGGCGTCAGCATCGACAACATCCAAGACATTCTTGGGCGTAGCTCGCCCGTCATCACCAAAACGATCTATATCGAGGTGGCCGGAAAAGTCCAGCGGGGTGCCGTTGACCGGCTGGATCATCTGTTCTCGGATGATGATTGACGTTGGGGTCATCCACGGGGGTCATTGATCTTGTAGGGGTGGTCAAGGTCCACGATCTTGACCACATCCCCTGCGAGACAGGGTGATCAAATGTGGGCCGCCAGGGGCTCGAACCCTGAACCCGCAGATTAAAAGTCTGCTGCTCTACCTATTGAGCTAACGGCCCGCGGATCCTGATCGTACCTGTCGAACCGACCTGCCACGATGCCAGGATGCGACAGATGCGCGATGCGACAGGCGACAGGCGACAGGTGACAGGTGACAGGTGAATGACCTGGCGACCGCAGGGTATGTAGGTGGCTCCGTCCGGCATGCCTTGATCGGTCTGGCGCGACACGCGGGTCACGTCCGACCCGACTGTCGATGCCATGGGACGACCCCGCTTTACTGGTAGGCACAGTGCCTACCTCCCGATCATCCTGCCGCCACGCGTCGGGCCGGCGTCCGCTGGACGCGCTGGCGGTTGGTCCGGTCGACCCACCGATCGCGACGCGTGGTTGCCCCGTGCCCGGCGCTGTCACCATCGTCCGACAAAGCACCATCGTTCGACAAAGCGCCATCATCCGACGGCTCGAGCCTGCCGACATCACGCGAGAACCGGGATGACGTTCGCGATCCACGCGGACGGCCTGACCAAACGCTACCGGCACCGGACCGTGGTGGACTGCCTCGACCTCCAGGTGGCGACCGGTGACCGGTTCGGTTTCCTCGGCCCGAACGGATCGGGTAAGTCCACGACCGTCCGGATGCTGCTCGGCCTGGTGCGCCCGAGCGCCGGCACCGTCAAGATTCTCGGCCGGAGCATGCCGCGTCATTCCCGGCAGGTACTACCCAAGATCGGCGCTCTCGTCGAGGCGCCCGCGTTCCACACCTTTCTGTCCGCCCGGGTCGAGCTGACCGCGCTCGACGCCGCCGGCCGGGGCGGTGCTCGGCGTTCCCGCCGGCGACGGATCGAGGACGCCCTGGACCGGGTCGGGCTCGGTGACATCGACGACCGACCGATCAGCAGATTCTCGCTCGGGATGAAGCAGCGCCTCGGTCTGGCCGCGGCCCTGTTGCGCCGGCCTCGTCTGCTGATCCTGGACGAGCCGACGAACGGGCTTGATCCGCAGAGCATTCGGGAGATCCGCGATCTGCTGCTCGAGCTGAACGCCGAGGGAACGACGGTCTTCCTGTCGTCGCACCTGCTCTCGGAGGTCGAAATGCTCTGCACCGAGACAGCGATCATCTGTGACGGCCAGCTGGTCGCCCACGACTCCCTTGATGCGCTGTGCGGGCCGACCGGTCGGGTCACCCTGCGCACCCCGGACTCCGACCTCGCGGCGCACCTGCTCGAACGGGTACTCGAAGGCCGCGACGGGCAGTCCCTGGTCGCCCGGACGCAGAACCCGATGGCGCTCAACGCCGCGCTGGTCTCGGCCGGCGTGCGCGTCTCCGAACTGGTGGTGGAACGACGATCACTCGAGGATGTCTTTCTGGAGTTGACCGGTAACGATCACGACGGTGCCCTGCAATCCGTCCTGGATGACCGATGATCCGCGTTGAGGTCCAGATTCTGCTGATGCGGCGACGGACCTGGGTGTCGGTGCTGATGCTCGCGACACTTCCAGTGATCGTCGCGCTCTTTTTGAAGGTCAGCGGAGTTGGGTCGGGGGCAGGGAGCCCGGCCTTCCTCACGGAGGTCATACATAACGGAACGTGGCTGCCGATCGCGGCTCTCGCCCTCGTCCTACCGTTGTTCCTACCGGTGGCGGTACTGCTGCTGGCAGGTGAGGCGATCGCGGGCGAGGCCGCCGCGGGTACGCTGCGCTACCTGCTTATCCGTCCGGTCGGCCGGGGCCGGTTGCTGGCCGCGAAGCTGGTCGGGATCATCGTCTATCTCGTCATCGCAGTGACCGCCGTGACCACGACCGCCTTCGTGGTCGGCTGGGGGTTGTTCGGGTTGGCGCCCATCAAGCCGCTGTCCGGCACCGGCCCGCCCCTGTCCCTGTCGGGGGCGGCCATCCGGATCGCGCTGTCAGCGTTGTTCGTGGCCGCATCCATGCTCGGCATCGCCGGCGTGGGACTGTTCCTGTCGGTGGTCACCTCGACGCCGCTCGCCGCCACGCTCGGCGCACTCGGCGTCCTGGTCACCGCGGGAGTGCTCGACCAGCTCCCGGCCGCCGCGGCCATCCAGCCGTACCTGCCGACCCACTACTGGATGGGGTTCATCGACCTGTTCCGCGATCCGGTGAGCTGGGTGAACATCAGACGTGGGCTGGCCCTCGAGGGCTCCTACGGCGCGGCGATGGTCATCCTTGCCCGGATCGTCTTCGGAACCCGGGACATCACAAGCTGAGAGCCGTCCCATGATGTCCCTCACGAGCTGATGTCCCTCACGAGCTGACGTCCCTCACGAGCTGACGCGGCCCGCTGCGGCGGCTTGGCGACTACCGGCGCGGGTCCGCAGCGGGTCGGGTCCGATGATCGCCGCGAACCGGCGCAGATACTCGTACTCGAGGCTCAGCATCCGCGCGGTGTGTGTGTCGAACGCATCCCTGGTGCCGTGCAGGAATGCATCGTGGCGGGTCGCGTGCAGCTGGTCCACCTCGCGGACGAGATCCTCGTCCGACAGTTGGGCCGCCGGGATGCCTTCGGGACGGTGCTTCATACCGACTGGCATACCCACTCAGGCGGGGGTGGTCACCTGCCCGTCACCACCAGAGCGGATCCAGATCCTCCAAGACGACGGCGGCGAGGTCGGTGAGGTCGCGTTCCGCGCGGTTCTGACGCAGATACGCACCGAGGTCAGCGACGCGCTGGGCGTACCCGCGGTCGGCGCACAACGGGCCGGGGCCGAGCGCGCGCCCCACCCGGTCGAGGACCTCGGTCGCGCCTGCCTCGATGTTCGCCCGTACCCGAAGGGCGCGCCTGCGTGCGGACCGGCCGACATCGTCGGGATCGGCGTCCATCTCGCGGGCTGCTGTCTCCAGGACGCAGCGCATCGCCATCAGCACCGCATCCACGCGACCCAGGTGTTCCAGCGCGTGGATGTCGAGGCGTCGCTCGGTTCGCTCGGTTCGGCCGGCGAGATGACCTGCCTCTCCTTCGTGATCGGTGTGGCCGGCGGCGAACAGCGTTCGGGCGATACCTGTCGCGCCGCCGAACCAGCATGCCGCGATATCCACCCTGGTATGCCAGAAGATCGGCTGGTCGAGGTATGCCGCGTCCGGAGCGGACCCGCCGGTCGACCCGGTCGACCCGGTCGACCAGCCAGGCTCACCCACCGGGATGGCGGGTGCCCCGTCGAACAGGACGGTCGCGGTGTCCGCGCCGGTCATCGCCTGGAACGCCGATGCGTCCGATGCGTCTGATCGGTCTGGTCCGTGCGATCCCGCTGTTGCCACGGCAACGTTGCGCTCATTGAGGCGGACGGCGAACAGCCCGATCGTGCCTTCGCGCGTGTCATTTCGCGTGTCATTGCGCGCGTCTTCGCTGCCGTCCGCGATGACTCTGGCCGCGACCAGCGCGTGGGTGAGCACGTGCGCACCCGGGCAGGACGCCCTGGCGCCATGTATCGTCCAGCCGCCACGGCCTCGACGGGCGACCAGCGAACCGATCGGATCTTCCGTCGCCCACAACCCCCATCGCTGATCATGTTCGGGCGCCGGCCCGGCCGACTTCATCAGGATCGCCGCTGCGCTGGTGTGCGCCTGTGCGAGTCGAGCCAGCGTGACGTCGAAGGCGGCGAGATCGGCAAGCGCACGCCAACGCGCAGCAGTGGCACCCGCCGCGGGTAGCGGAAGATCAAGCCGTCCGGACGCGATGAGCGCTGCGAATACCGCACCTACCCTCGCGGGGGTGTACGGACCTCCCACCGGCGTCCGATCGGTCGCTGTGCCGGCCGGCCGCGCCGGGACGTCCAGCGGAACGTCACATGGAACGTCAAACGGAACGGCCACCGGCATGGTCAGGGGAATGTCCAGTGACGCGGCAATCGGGAGGCTTGTTATCATCAGAATTCACCCCGAGTCATGCGCGCGGGCGGCTGCTCGGCGGTGGCACCGGCAGTTGGCGCCAATGCCTGCCTGTGCGTGTCACCGATGCGTCGGACGGTCATGCACTGGTTGCTCTCCTGCCCCGCAACCGCCAAACATGACTTGCCGAAAATGCTGTTGGTACAGGAGGCACAGTATGTAATGCAACATCATCATTTATGCGTCATAATGGGCACTGGTAGTTGCCACCTGATCTGCCGACCACCGCACCCGGATGTGCGGATGGGAGCCTGGGGGGCATCATTCCAGGGCAACACGTTTCTGTGGGAAGGGAGACCGTGATGGTCGACGCCCATGCCGCGGTGGAGGGGTTCCGCCCGAGCAGTAACGGGCTGCCCTTCACCAACGATTTTCCAAGGCAGCCCGTGCTGAAGATTAATTTTCCAGGTGTCGGGCCGGTACCGATCGGTGACGCCAGTCGCGGTTTGTGCGGTGGCATGATCTACACGACGCGTGATCTTTTCGAGGCGAAGCTGACCCCACCGGTGTTGAAGGAACCACCTGCGCCGGACTCACCGCTGTACCGCTACATCGTCCGCCGGCTGTTCGACAGCTTCGACATCCCGCGTGGCGTCGCACGCTACTACCAGCTCATGGCCACGCCGGATGCGGACACCACGCGGTCCTCGCTGACCCTGCGCGGTGCCGGGCGCATCACGGTCGTGAACGAGTGGCCGCGGGTTCGGCTCGACCTCGACCGCGGCGTCCTGGCCCCGCTCGGCGTCATCACGCTGCGCTCCTACGATCCGTTCCAGCTTGGGTCCAGCCATCAGCTCCTGGCATACGCCTACGAACAGCGACGAACCGCGGTCACGCTCCGGGTCTACGATCCGAACACGCCGTTGGAGCGAGCCGACGACGTGACGCTGTCGTTCGACGTGGCGTACCCGACCGGACCGGTCCCGATCGCACACAACGTGGCCATCGGTGGACGTCCGGTGCGGGCCTTTTTCCTCTCCCGTTACCGCTGGGCGAACCCGCTGCCAGCGCTGGCCGACGCCTGAGGGCCGCCGGGCCACGTGAGGGAGGTACCCAAGCGATCTGGAACCCGTTTGTCGCAGGCGGCCCATCACCTCTATGCTTGCAGCGGTCCCAACGGTAGACGTTCTGGGTAAGTTGTAGATCAAGCCTGGTCGTCGTCGCCCGCCCCCATCGTCTAGCGGCCTAGGACATCGCCCTTTCAAGGCGGTAGCACGGGTTCGAATCCCGTTGGGGGCACCACATCAAGATCATGGTTGAGGGCTCCCTAGCCTGGGCGAACCGGTCAAAGTGCCGTCGCCGCTCTCTCAGCGCGGCCGTGCCCGGCCATCACCGACCTCCGGCGGCTGATCGTGCCGAACACGTGCCCAAGTTCCCGGCGTTACAGGTTTTGTGGGCGACTCGACGCCTCCGACGCCCAGATTCGGGACTGACCGTTCGGGACCAGCGGCGTAGCGGGGGATCCCAGCCGGGTCTTGGAGCCCCTGGGTATGACGGCCGTCGGCCGTAGGTGGAAACTGTCGTCCCCGTGACCGAAATGACCTACCGCCCGTGTCCTCGGCGGCCGGCCGTAGGTGGAAAGTGGTGCTCCGGTGACCGCAGCGACCTACCGCCGGTGTCCTCGGCGGCCGGCCGTAGGTGGAAAGTGCCGCTCCGGTGACCGCAATGACCTACCGCCGGTGTCCTCGGCGGCCGGATGGGCGCTACTGGGCGGTACCCGATTTGCCGGACACACGGTGGCGCACTCGGCGCGACGCCGCGCCCCCTATTGCCGGTCGCTCTAAGCCGGTTTCCGGTCAGATGACGACCAGCTCGATCTGGACGTGGAGGATCGCATATGTCGACGCTGCCCGCTGGTCGCGGGTGGCCAGCGGCAGGTTGGCGATGCGGGCGGCGAGAGCGACAAGAGCGTCGTATACGGCGCCGCCCGCGACGCCGACCGAAGCGAGGACGGAGGGGATGGATGCAGCGGTACCCGGATCGAGGAGTGCCGGCTCGCCGAAGTTGGCCTTGATGAGCGTGACGGCATCGGCGGGGGTCACTCGCGCATCGCCGGGGAGCCTCGTGAGCACCGAATACGTTTCGGCCAGCGAGTGTCCGGTCAGCGTGGGAACCCGGGTGCCGACGTGGTGTCGGACCGCAGCATGGGCGACGTGAGACCGCAGGAGATAGGCGACGGCGACGCTCGTGTCGAGCGCGAGGTCGGTCACCGGCGCCCGGAGTCGATCAAGGCGAACACGGTCTCATCGGTCACGACGGTGTCCGAATCGGCTACCAGGGAGCCGTCGACCTCTCGGAGCCGCGCCGTCCGTCCGGCGGGTACGAGTTGCAGACCGGCACCGTAGAGGCTCACATCGACGGACGCACCGGGCACGAGGCCCAGAGCGTCACGTAGTGGCTTGGGGATGACGATGCGTCCCACCGAATCGACGGTCGCTTCCATAGGGAAAACGGTACCAGTCAGTTCCCAGGTGATCCTCGGCGTACCAGAAAATTGGTCGCCGCGGGTTCGCTTGCTTGACCGCCTCAGGCTCCCAGGAATCGGTTGCGAGCGGCCTGCGCTCACCGGCTGTGGAGCACTGCCGGCCGGGTGACGGGGACGACAGTGAGGAGGCCGTCCAGTCCCGTGAAGTCGTCGGGGTCCACCCACCTACGCAAGATCATTATGTTCGTGTCCAGTAGCCCGTGGGAGTGGTCGCCGACCATACGGGTCGTCCGGTTCCTGATCGGCCGTGGCGTTCTGGTCGGCTCGGAAGGTACCCAGGCAGATGTCGGGGGCGCTGCGCGACATCGCCATGTACCGCTATGTGCCGCCATATACCACTCTCAGTCCGAGATCAACTATGGGATGTCACGCTAGGCCGCAGGGGCACCAACCGGAAGCCGTCCTCGACGGCCGGACATCCGGACATGACGTCGCCGGCCGCACCTACTACATTCGGTAACGGCCCTCTTTGGGGGCGGATGGTATTTTTCTGTTACTTCATGCTCTACAGTCCGCCGTGGGACGCGCAGCTTGGCCTGTGGACCGAAATGGCCGTGCGGCCGGGCCTCAACAAGCGGCAGATCGACGAGGTCCAGGTGTCCAACCTGGCTGCGAACCGGCGCAGCGCCTCGTCGGCCAGGGTGTACCAGTCGGCGGTCGACGGGGCGACAGCCGGATCGACGACGAGTGGGGTGTCCAGGGCGGGGGAGCGTCAGGTGTGGTCGCGGGCGCGGGCCCAGTCATACCAGGACGACGGCAGGCTGGGTGCTCGCAGGACGGCGCCGGCCAGCTGCGCGTCATGGGAGTGGTAGGCCGTTGCCACCAGGCCCACGGTGACAGCCTGGTCGGGGCTGGACAGCACGTGAAGGCGGTCGCCGGCCGCCAACTCGCCCTCTTGGAGAACCCGCACGTATGCCCCGGGTCTGCCGGCGGCGGCGAAGCGGCGCGGGAGGCTGCGGTCACCGAACCTGACGGCAAGTTTGTAGCAGGGCACGCGTGGCTGAGTGACCGCCAGCACGGGTCCCGGCCGGTACGGGCCGCCGTCGGTCACCGATAGGAGATTACGGCCACGACCGGCGTTGCCGCGCGTACGTTCACCGCTGTTAGAGCGCCCGGCAATTGTTTCGTGGGCACAGGACGCCCTTGTCGATCAGGAAAACCCAGGCCATCGCCGGGCCGGGGTCAGGCGCGCAGCAGCGTGATCGTGCGACCGCTGGGGCTGGCGACCTCGGTGATGGTGGTGCGTTCGGCGATCGGGGCGGCGTCGGGTCGGCGGTCGAAGACGACCAGGGTGCCGCGGTCGAGGCCGAGGCGGTCGAGGTAGCCGTCGAGTTGGGTCAGCCCGCGTCCCAGCGGGTCTGGTTCCCCAGCTCGCCGGACTTTGAGCTCGAGCGCCTCGCGTTGCCAGGCGCGCTTGCCGTCGGCTGTCGTCCAGGGCCAGCGGACGAGGATATCGATACGCCCCCGACCGACCCCGTACTCCCTCTCGACGTAGCCCCCGCCATTGACGACCCGCTGAAGAAATCCCATGAGGACGAGCTGGGGAGCCGCCTCGTGGTAGTGCTGGGTGCTGGTGAGGATCTCGCCGTGCTCGCACCAGAACTCGGCGAACTCCCGCAGCAGCCGGGGGAAATCGAGCCGTCCGTCCGGGAGCACGAACGTCCGGGGGTCGGCGAGCACGTTCACTTCGACGCCGGTGGTCAGGACACGGGCGATGACCTCGCGGTAGATCGGGTTCGCGACCTGGACCGGGTTGCGAGGGGTGACCAACCCGAGGTCGCGGACGTAGGTCAGGTCGTCGTCGTAGGGATCGAGCGCGAGCAGGTTCCCGGCGAGGACGGGTTCGAGGATGCGCCGGACCCGGGGCTCGGCGAGTTTCGCGGCCAGCGAGTCCAGGTGAGTGGCGCGAGCCAGGATCAACCGCTCCTTGGCCTGGTCCACATGGTCGACAGTGATCGGTTCGCAGACTGGCACCCCGATCTCCTCGACGATTTCGAGGGCCAGCGCGTTCACCAGCCAGGGCTGCCCGGCGGTCAGCTCGATCGCCCGAGCGGTCGCGTCCGGGGTGAACTCCTGCCCTGTCTCGGCGGTATGCTGGGCGTAGAGTTCGCGGACCTCCTCGGGCAGGAAGTCACCAAGCCGCAAAGACTTGATCGTGACGTTGAACGGGCTGGCGGTACCCAGCCGGGACGGGTCGCCCCCCGAGGCGGTTTTGTAGTCGCGGACGTCGCGCAGCCCGCACAGCACCACCGACGCCGGGAACCGCCGCGGACGTTGGTTGAACCCGGCCCGGAGCTGACGCAGCACACTGACCAGGCTCTGCCCGCGCAACGCGTCGATCTCGTCGAAGAACAACACCAACGGCCGAGGACACACCAGTGCCCAGGCCGCGAGCGACTCCTTGAGGAGGTTGGCGTCCACCGTGTCCGGCCACGGCGGCGGGCGCAGTTCCGGCGGCAGGGCGATCTCGGCTTGGCTCCGGACCTCCTGCAGGATGCTGCGCTGGGCCGTGCCGTAGTCGTCACCTACTGCCTCGCCGAGCTCGCACGAGAAATGCAGCGCCGCGTACCGACCGCCGGCTGCCAGCTCCTGCGCCAGCGCGCGCAGCGCCGTCGTCTTCCCGGTCTGGCGGGGAGCATGGACCACGAAGTAGCCCATCCGCTCCACCAGCCCAGGCCCTTCCGGGAGCCGCCGAAGCGCCGGAATCATGTAGTCGTACGTGGGGCGACACGGCCCCGCCGTGTTGAACCGGCGCGCCACCACGCTCACCACCCTCCACGACCTCGGGCCGAGGATCGTCGTCGGTCACTCTACGGACCGCCGCCGAGCCGACCGTCAACCCGCGACGCCCACGCCCACGCCCCACCTCGACGAGCCTCACGCTCGGGCTCTCCTGATGATCCGAGTCGTGTCGTGGGTGGCGGCGTGTGATTCGACGTCCGGGGCGGGGTTCAAGGTCAGCGATAGACGTCTCGGCGGTGACCAACAGCGACATCCAGAACGACCAGGACGACCAGGACGATCAGTCCTTTGTCCTGGATGTCGTACACGATCCGGTAGTCGCCGGTGCGTACGCGCCATTCGCCCGCACCGCCCACAAGCTGTCGAGCGGCCGGTGGACGGGGATCCTCGGCGAGGAGATCAATGACAGCCTGCACCCGGCGTCGGGCCGTGGGGCCGAGCCTGCGTAACTGGCGGAGCGCATGCGGTGCGACACTGACCGTGTATCTCATGTCAGGCCGAGTTCGGCTTTGACCTCATCCCAGGGGATGGGCGTCTGCCCGGTCGTCATCATCTGCTCGCGCGCTCGTTCGGCTTCGCGTATGTCGGCCATGTCTTCGGCCAGCGCGAGGATGCGATCCAGGTCATCGGCATCGATGATCGCCGCGACTCGCCGGCCGCGACGGGCGAGGTAGACCGGCTTGTGGTCGGCGCGGACCTGATCGATGATCGCGGCAAGCTGCTCTCGAGCCTCCGACACGCTCAGCTCGGGCGATGTGGCCATGTTTTCAACGTACAACAGAAGATCGTTACGTACAAGTAGGGCGCCAAACGTACAGCCGCCTCGGCTGGCGGTCGCAAGCCCAACGCAACGACCGCAGCCATAAGAACGGCCACCGCCTGGACGGGCGGTACCGCATAGCCGGTCGGGCATCGGCAACCGAACCATGACCGAGAGTCGCCAAGACTGGCGGTCGAAAACCCGATGCAACAACCGCAGCTGGCTCTACGCTCGGAGCGGGCTCCATCTCCGTCGTATGTGGGAGGATGGACGACGATCCCGAGATAACACCGACGGTTTCTGTGGGATCACAGTCGATCCACAAAGATCCACAGTCACGTTGACGACGCGAGGTGGAAACGGAGACGAGGTGATGAGTGACACCCGCTACGACGGATCGAGACGCCAGACCTGGGTCTCGACGTCGGCTGGCTCGCATCTGTCACATCGGCGGTCCCGAGACACCACACCGGAACTGCGGCTGCGACGTGAGGTGCACCGGCTCGGCCTGCGATTCCGTGTGCACAAGCGCGTCACTCCGCGCTGCACGCCTGACTTCGTACTACCCCGTTGGCGACTGGCAGTTTTTGTCGACGGCTGTTTCTGGCACGGCTGTCCCGAACACGGAATGAAATGCTTCGAGGGGCCGAACGCCCAGCTCTGGAAGGAAAAGTTCAAAGCGAATCTTGAGCGCGACCGTCGCAATAACGCAAGCCTGGTCGAGACGGGTTGGCGTGTCATGCGCATCTGGGAATGCGACATACGCCGCAATGTCGAGAGCGCCGCTCGTCTGGTACGCGATCACGCCTGTACAGAATCGACCGACAGGGCGTCTTCGAACGGAAGCATCCCGGCTCCCTCGTCGATTCCGTCCTGTGAGGAGCGGTAGGCGCACCACTCGCGTAGCGGACAAGCCGAACAGTTCGGGCTGTCCGCAGGACCGCAGATAGTCAGTCCAAGGTGCCTGATTGCCGTCATGCGCAGGGGCGCATCTGGCGCCGCTCCGACCAGACAAGCGAGGTCGATCCGCCCTTCCGTGCGCATATTGGTGTGCAAGGATCCAGTGCCGCGAAAACGGGACGCGACACGGATCGTCGGCGTCGTGGCAAGGAGCACATCGGCGCCGGTGAACAACGAGAAGAGCGCGGCCTCCGCCGGCTTCATGCCGACCATCGCGGGGACGTTTCCAACACTGGGTGCGTCGACCAGCGGGTCCAGTCTGCGCAGCGCGCGTCGGCCACCTTCCGTTCCGATGGAACAGATGGCATCATCGAGCATCGAGCGGTCTAGGCAAGTTGCTTCCTGCACCAGGTCCATGACCGAAGCCGTCCGATCCGGCTTGGCGCGAGCGGTCGACAGAACCGCAGCGACAGCGGCGGGAACCTCCCCCATACCAGGCCGCAGGGACCACGGCAGGGTAGCCGCCCACCGGTCGAGGGCGGAGTGAACAACCGACCAGTCCGAGTCTTCCGTATTCCCCTTCTCGGCGACAAAATCTGGCCGGAGCGCATTCGCGGCGGCCTCACCCGCGAAAGGCGGCACCGCGTTGCCAATCTGACGGAATGCGTCGCTGCGGTGGCCGGCAAAGCGGAAGCGGTCGGGGAAGGTCTGAACACGGGCGGCCTCTCGCACGGTCAGGGTGCGGGCCTCGACCGGATGGATGTACCAGTAACCGTCCTTGGCAATATGCGCCGTGATCGTGCGGCTCAACTGTCCGTAGTCGAGTCGCTTGTATTTATCATCGAAAGTATGCGTGCTGTAACGACGGAGGTGCTCGGGTACAGCCGTGTACAGCATGTCCGAGGTCATGTACTCGAATATCTCCCGGTCGTCCTCGCGGACTGGCCGAGTCATGTGATCATGTATAGTACCCTCGGGCGCGCCGTGCCGCATCGCGGTCACGAAGTTGCCGGGAGAGCCTGAGGAAACGTATGTCATCTCCCGAGCACCGGTTCCGCCGGAAAGCGGCGGGAGGTCCTGGATCGCATCACCCAGATTCACGGAAGAGTACTTCTTCAACTGATTGAACGGAAATCCGTCGCATCGCGCCTGAACGAGCAGGCGGCGCCGATGCTGTGGCACGCCGTGGTCCCAGGTGTTGATAATACTGATTTGAGTAGCGTAGCCGGCAGCCTCGAACTTTTCCACAATCGCGCGGACGGTCCGAAAGTCGTCACTGAAAGCCATGTCAGGAACGTTTTCCATCAGTACCGCTCTGGGCTTGAGCGCAAGGGTGATATCGACAAATGCGGACCAAAGGAATCGCCGCGGATCGTCGCTTGCGCGCGTCCCGTTGTCGACAAGACTACGAATCTTGCTGGCGCCTGCTCTGCTGAACGGCTGACACGGCGGTCCACCGGCAACCAGATCGATCGCCACGTCGGAAAGCACTGTAAGGAGTTTTTCACGCTCGGATTGCTTGCTGAGATCGAGAAGCAGGGCCTGGCCAGGAAAATTGTGAGCGTGCGTCTCGACCGACGACGGATCGTTGTCGACAGCGGCGGCAACAGCCCAGCCGGCTGACTCGAGCCCGAGGCTCAGGCCTCCCGCACCACTGAACAGATCGACAGCCAGCGGCCTGCCGGCGGCTATCTCTGCGTGGCACCATTCGACAAAGCCGTCCGCTGTCGGAGCATCGGGATGTCGTGACAGACGCAAACGGTCACTGCGTTGCAGCTTCACGCCATATGTCGCCACGCCAACCCTCCCTTCTGTTCTCGACCCACCTTTGCCTGCGTATCAAACCATACCTCGGTGCGGGACGTACCTGAACCATGTCAATCGCAATGCCGTCACTTGTGAAGCACACCACCTGGGTGCGACAACTTTGCGGTGATCAAGAGCGAAGTGCCGCGAACACACTCGGCAGCGGAGTCCAGCGCACGCGCCGGCGAACGTCCTCCCAACAGGCTTCCTTCTTGCACCACTCGGTGATGTTCGCCGCGGCAGGAGGGCTCACCAGCGCCTCACGAACCCGCTCGGCCAGTGCGTCCAGCTCGGCCAGCAATACGGAAGGCAGGTCCTGGGTACGCCAGACCGTCTCCGGATCAAAGGCGTCGCCCAGCGAACCGGCAATGATCGCTACGGTGTACGCGGTGGTCTGCGAGTAGTAGCCACCGGAGCGTCGCGAACGAACAACACGATCGACGTCGTTGAAGAGCAGGGCTTTCCCGACGAGCCGTCTGAAGTACGTTGGCTGAGGCCGTTCCCGGTTGATTGTCTCGTTCTGCACGGTCCACTGCTGAAAACATTTCTGCTCCCCCAGACAGACGATGCTCGGTCTGCTCTGGAACGCGAACTCGAACTTCGCGACGTCCGTCTTCGTGAATCGCTGCCGCCGCGGGTTCTCCCGGTCGAACACCTTCCGCCGGGCCACCGTTCCGACGTTGGAGCGGTCTACCTCGTACTGGCCGCGAACACGCTCGTAGTACCAGCGAGTCTGAACCGTCGATCCCGGTGGAGCGGGAGCCCAGGTACTCCGCGACAGGCTCTCGAGCCCGATGTGGAAGGAGCTACTGCCCTCGAAGTCGGCCAGGTTCACGGCGTTCTGGGAGTTGGCGTATCGTGAGATCGACGGTACGAGGCTGTCGAGTTGTTCCAGTGCGACAACGGTGATCTTCGCCGGCACATGAATGTTCGCCAGATCAGCGCCCTTGCCGGCTGCATAGTGCAGCGATGCCGTAGTCTGACCGCCGTTGACGATCTGGAGGTCCCGTATACGACGGATGATCGGCTGTCCCTCCGGTCCTGGAACAATATCGACTCCGGTCGCCGTTGCCGATATTCCGTTGTTGTAGGCGAGAAAGTTTCCTGGCTGGTTCCTGATGGTCTCGAAGATACTCTTGTTGATCTTTCCGCGCACCTGAAGAAAGGCCCGCACGTTCCGCTGTAAAAGGCGACCGTGGAACTCTTCGTAGAGCTGCGCCAGCAGGATACCTGGTATTACTGCGAGGACACAGCGGTAGGCGCCTGCCTGCGTCTGGGACTTCACGCACGGAACCAGATGGCCACGCTGCACGAGATCGATGACGATCTGCTCCTGCTCACGGCCCGAGAGAGCGAGCCGTCCGAGCCGGACGACGTCCCATACATCCACGATAGCGGGTAGCCCGGCCGCCTCACCGCTGAGCGTGGAGGTCAGTCCCACTACGCCATCCGTGACGACGGCTATCCGTACCCGTTCCAGTTCCGGCCAGCTGGCGTGAATTCGTTCGGCCATGTCGAACGCGGGGCTCGACCTCTCGAGCTGTGTGTGCAGCCCTCGCCGAACGAACTCGGCGAATGCCGACGCTCGTCGGACAGCGCGGTCGACCCGGTCACGCCGCACAGTCTGACCAGCCACGCCGTACTCGGCCACGACGAGGTTCAGCGAGGTTCCATCGTTGGCGATGTCGTATCCGTTGACCTCGGCCTGACGGTTCCCGAACGCGGTCTTGAGGAAGCAGACCGAGATGTCGTCTAGAGTGCCGTCGCCCGTCAGGTACTCGGTCGCGACCGCGACGAACGCGTCCCGCCGCATGAGTCCGGGGGTGTCAGAGGTGCGTTCGGTGACCTGGCGTTCGATCTCTGCTTCGTAGTCGGACGCAGTTCGCTCAGTCATCGCTGCCTCTCCCAGTCACGGCGCGCGAGTCTCGCCGGTGCCGGAACACCTCCGTAGATCGCTGTCGGGCAACCATAGCGAGATCGATGAGCCGGGCGCGCAGCGCATCCGGCGGCCGCGCGATGCCAGTAGCTTCCTTCCACCAGGATGAATGCTCTGTCGGGTCGATCTCGATCAGCACCCGGGCCAAGGCCGTCTCCTCGGCATCGCCGAGGCCGGAAAGCCCCAACCAGCTCCCGGTCACGATCAGATGTCCCGCGCACCGGACGTAGAATCCCTGGCTCCGCCGCATCTCTGCGAGGCCTCCAAGATCGTCGTTCTCCTTTCCGGAAAGGCGGTCGGGGTGCGGGATCACGTACGGGGTGACCTCCACGCTCTGGCCGTCGTGGCGGACGCACTCGGTGCCGAGATCCTGAGTGGCGGGGTTTCCAGTCGCGAACGGATCCCTTGCGGCGACCTTCTCGTCCGCAATCTCGATCGTGAGATTTCCCGTCGCAATCATCGCGCCGTAGACCAGACCGATCCTCGCGCGCCACGTACCTATCGCCGCGACTACAGGGAGCGGGGCGTCGATGCCAAGCCATGTCTGGCGAAGCCCACGTATCTCGATGGTTGCCTGAGTGGCGGCGGGGCGCGATGGGCGCTCCGCCGCCCTGAGGACGTCCTCATCCGTCAGACGAAGCCACCAGTGCCCGGTCATCCGCGCGAATGTCAGCGAGAGGCAGGTCGAGCGCCCTGAAGCGTCGCGCGTGGTGACTGCCATCTGGTCGGCGATGCTGAGGATCAGACTCGTCAGCCTCATCGCGCCCGGAAGATTCCGTGGCGAAAGTGCGTCGGCCATCAGAACCGCCGTGCGGATATCCGACTCGGGAGACATCGCACTGTCGACTCGCAGGGCGATCCACGGGGCAGGCGTTGTCAGGTCGAAGCCGATGCTGATATAAGTCCCACCGGCACTGACCGCGTACTCGACACCTTCGTAGACAAGGTCCTCGAGCGTCGCAGGCCGATGATCTCGCCGCAGCGCGGCCGGGAGCTCGATTCCCTGAGCGACGGTCCGCCATGGTCGAGCCTCGGCCGCTTGTCCCTGCGGCGGAAGAACGGCGCCGGCCGTCCTGTACCCGGAGGCCGCGGGACGAGATCGGTTCGGGCCGGTCCCGGAGGGCGTCGCCGCGGCCGGCCGTCGACTACGGGCCCGAACCTGTGTCTCAGGCGAGGTAAGGAGATTCCTGAAGTTCTGCTTGGCCTTCACTTCGATCTGTCTGACGCGCTCCCGAGTCACGCCCAGCTCCCCGCCTACCATCTCCAGGGTCCACGGCGTGTCGTCTTCGAAGCCGTTCCTCAGCCGGAGGATGCGCGCTTCCCGCGGGTTCATCCGGTCGAGCGCACGCGCGACAAGTTCGGCGCCAGCTTGACGGTCGACGACGACCGCGGGGTCGGAGCCGACGTCCGCGACTCCGTCAAGAACCTCCCCGAGCGTGGCGTCCTCGTTTTCACCGACTGGCCGGTCGAGCGAGACGATTCCGCGTGCGAGCCTTAGCGCCTCCACGACCTGCGCCGACGTCAGTTCAGTTCGACGGCCTACTTCCGCTAGGTCGATGACGGTTCCGGCGACGGAAACGGTCGCATATGCCGATTGGACCCCGCGGATCCTCTCGCACATGTGTACCGGAAGCCGGATCAGCCTGGAATCATTGTCGATGGTCCGACCGATGGACTGACGGATCCATTGACTCGCGTACGTCGAGAACTTGTGCCCGAGCGACGCGTTGAACTTCTCGATCGCTCGCACCAGACCGAACACACCACCCTGCGTGAGATCCTCCACATCCAGGCCGGATACGGTGTAAGTTCGTGCGATCGAGCGCACCAGACGGATGTTGTGGAGCAACAGGAGGTCAAACGCGACCGCCCGTTGATCGCTGTTCTGGAGCGTGGCCCGGTATCCGGGGGGAAGCTCGTCGCTCAGGGATGTGCCGTCAGCGCGCATGACCACCGCCAGACCGACTTCCTCGTCCGCCGTGAGCACCCGCCGCCGCGCGCGCCGGCGATGGTGCTCTCCGTCGACCAGCCGGAGCCCGGCATGGACTTGGCGAGCCCAGCGCTCCCTTCCTGCCGGGTTCACTGGCGCGATCGTCGTGAAGCCGACCGAATCGTTGGTTTCGCCCCGATACCCGTCGGGTGAGGGCTTCTCGGGAGGAGCCAGGACAGTCGACGATCCTCGCAGGTCGTCAACGAGGTCCATCGGTAGTGCATCGACGAACGAGGGTTCTCCGCTGCCGGAGTACGCAAGCACAAGCTCGGTGCGTGCGCGCGCTGACAGGACGTGCAGATTCATTCGGCTCGACAGGGCGAACCTTGGATCGTGCATCTCCTGCAGCTCGGCCAGGACGACGGCATCGAACTCGACAGCCGTCCCGCTCTGCCAGGTCAGGATCGTTGTCCCGGGTTTCCCGAACTCGAGTGAGTTCGCGAGCGAGGACCGTGAGCTCTCGTAGCAACGTGTCCTGTTCAGGGTCCGCCCGGACAGGGCGACCTCGAGCTGCCTCACCAGATCCGCTGCCCGAACCAGAATACCGATCGACTGTCGGGGTCGAACACGCTCGAAGTCGACAAGCCAGTCGACCAGGTCCGCGAACGTCGGCGTTGACAGCAGGGCCGGCTGCGGGCCTGTCCGTTCCGACAGGACGCATTTCCCGGAGCGGGAGCCCGAGTAGAAGTGGTTCGAGAACGCGGCTATGGGTCGTGTGGTTCGTGTGTTTCTTCTGAGGACTGCTGGCTCCGTCGCGCCCAGCGCGGATCGGATCTCCGGTGCCGTGGAGCCGTCCTCCCTGATCGGATAGTTCTCGTCCGCGAACACCGTCGCCGGGATGTCAAGCATTCGGAGTAGGGAATAGAATGCGGCCGGATATCGCTCACCCTCCAGTACGATCGGCCGCCGCGTCCATGATCTGTGTGGCCTTTCGCGTAGGACGTGGTCTACACAGGAATCCAGATCGAAGCGCCATTTTTCCTGTTCTGGCGGGATTCGGCCGTAGAGTTTCTTCCACAGCGACGACAGGAATTCGTGAAAAGTAACCACCGCGTCGCGACCCAGATGTGGCGCAATGGATGCGAGATAGTGCTTGAGTACATTTCCAGAAACAATGATTGTGGTGTCTGTATGGGTGGCGTCGTGGTCTGCTGCGCACTGCGCGGCAGCACGTGCCTTGTCGGACCCGGGCGGACCCAGAATAATCACGGATTTCGACCATGATCTGGAGTCTTGTGGTTCGGCAGGGCGATGGGATGCGGCGGTGCCGCGGTCATGCGCCGTCACCAGGATCCGCCGCCGGGCGCGGCCCCCTCCACTGCCACGACCTCGCGGAAGAACCCGTACTCGTCGTTAACCAGCAGGTCTCTGTCGAGCAGTCTGTTGCTCTTCTCACAGCTGGTCTCCGGGACAAGGGCGCAGGCGTGGCAGGCGGCGAGCGACAGACCTCGCGGGCCCTGGCCCGAGGCACTGCGACACACCGGGTCGAAGGAGCACCAGGATGCGGAGAGGATCGCGGCAGTGAGCAGCGGCACCAGCCGTTCTGCCTGCCCGAGTCGGACGAGGCCACCAAGAGTTCCCTCGGTGTCGCCGGCCGCCGTGTACAGCAGGACTCCGGCCATGGGCAGGGGACTGCTCTGACCAGCGACATACAGGCGTTCCCGCAGCGACGATGTCGAGTAACCAGCATCGAACGCCGTCTGCCGAAGCAGGAGATGTGCGAGCGTGTGCAGCAGCAGAAACCTCGGTGTGGGCGTCGGAAGCCATCTCAGTTCGGCGGCTCGCGCTCGTTCGGCGAGCCGCTCAGCCCGCTGCCGAACGCGAGGAAGCGCTTCCCACGTGCGGACGGCGTCCTCGTCGAAACGGAGGAAGACCCCTTCTCCGAAAACTTCCACGGCGGGCAGGAACGCCGGACGAGGTGCCAGGTTCGCCTTCACTGCCTTCTTGGCCGTGTTCCTGGTGAAACCGTCCAACACCCGTACTTCGCGCAGGCGATCGACCAGTGTCACCGCTGAGATCCGTCGGGCGAGCGGCGCGCCGGCCGGATGAGGTGTCCCGTTCTGTGACGGACCTGGAAAGGAAGTCGCGCGAGCGACAAAGCGGTCTCGCGGGTCGGACTCACCCGGGGGTGCACACAGCACTGTCCACTCGTCCAGCCGGAGGTCGTCAACGGACCGGGAGCCTGCCGGGGCCACTCGATGCCCTCCGACCTCGGTAAGGGCGGACTCCACCTGGTCACGGGTGAAGGAATACTGGTCGACGAGGAGACCGATCACCGACTCACGTAGCCGAGAGTCCGGCTCCTCGACCAGGGCCTGGAAGTACTTGTTGATGGCCAGAACGACGGCAGGACGATTCAGTTCCCGCCAGTCGGAATGGGGTGGGATGTCGAGCGCTGACACGACGTTCGGAAAGTAGACGTTCGACGCGCCTCGTTGCAGAACCCGCAGGCTTTCGTCGCAGGCCTGCATGTTCTCGCTCGACTGCCACGGCTGGCGACCGCGGCACCTGCATCCGATCCTGCGGAGGGCGTCCTTCTGCGTGATGTCCTCAAGCGAGCGTCGGGCGCGGCAGTCCCTGCAGACGACGGACAGCGACTCAAGGCCGCTGCCCTGGTGTGCTTCGCTCTCGAACCTGAGCTCTCCGTGTCCGCACTGCTTCTGGTTCCGCGTTTCGCTGGCCGAGTGTGCCCACCGGTCCCACGGGACGTCCTCAAGATGGCCGTTACCGCATGCCGCGACGAATCGCATCGGTACCAGCTTGGGTGTTCCCCCACACGAGGTGCATCTCGGTACGGGCATCGTCCGTTCGTCGGAGATAAGCCAGTTCTTCATACGCCGGCAGCGGTGGCAGAAGAGCCACCGGGGGAACCGGTAGTACGGCAGCGTGCCCTTCTTCGCTTCGCCCGGTGTCCGTAGATCCACGACGTTCAGTGCGCTTGTGAGCCCAGGCGGGGGCGAGATGGACTCGGTGTACCCGACGTGCCATCGGCTCGCGTCCTCCGCGACGAAGGACTCGCCCTCCAGGTCGATGATGGCGCCGACGCCGAACGGGCTGACGATCTGGGCCCGTCGTACCTTGCGCGAGCTCACCGCGGCTCTCCTCGCACCGAGATCGAGACCTCGACGTCGACGCTTCGCATCGAGTCGAGTGTTGGCCATCCAAGGGTCCGGTCCCCGAAGCGACGGAGAAGGCCAGGACGTTCCCTGTAGCTGCGGTACCGCAGGCCGACGTCCTCAGCAGCGCTCGCGCGCGCAGTCCACTCGTCCAGCAGCCTGTTCAGATGATCACGCACGGCGTCAGCCTCTTCCGGATCGGCGCGTCGTGCCCGCTCGATCAGTGCTTCGACCAGAGTCACGAACCCGGGATCGTCGGCCGCGAAGGAGGCAGCGTCGTCGTCGGCACCCCAGTGGCGCGCGAGGCGCGCGAGAACGACGAGGTCCGCGTGCAGAGCACGGGCGCGCGCGGGCACCGAGAACGGGGTGACCGACGTCGGCTCGACCGCCCGGTAGAGCATCGAGTGGTAGGAGACGAACGACTCGTAGTGGGAGCGATCCCGCGGCTTGGACGGCGAGTAGAGCGTCAACACGACGCCAGGTCGATCGTCGCTTCTCCCCACGCGGCTGCTCGCCTGGATGTACTCCGCTGTCGTCTTGGGCTGGCCGAGGACGAGCATGATGCCGAGCCTGTCAATGTCGACGCCCACCGACATCATGTTGGTGCTGGCTGCCAGCGAGATCGCGTCGGGCGCGTCCCACGGGCGGCCGAGCCGTTCCAGCACCCGTTCTATCTGGGCAGGAGTGACATTGCTGGTGAGCTCCACGATGTTGTCGTCACCGAGGTCCCGGCGGCGGTCTTCCACCTCAGCTATGATCTTCAATCTCGCCTCGACGTCGTCGCGTGCCAGAGTGATCGTTTTCCCGAGTTCCCGCAGGCTGTTGTGGTATGCGACGAGGGTCCAGAACGCGTCCTTCCCCAGCAGGGAGAGATCGACATCGAGCGGAGCCTGCAGCAGCGCGGCCGCGACGTGTACGAGGGCGGTCAACGGCGTGTGCCCCTGTGGCATGAAGCCCGCGTAGATCCGGCCCGGTGCGGAGTAGTCGGTACGGACGAAGTAGGAGTCCGACGTGTCGAGCCCCGAAGGGGGGAAGAGTGCGACCTCCCGACCGAAGACGCCGCGTGTCTGTTCGGTGGAGTGCCGGATCGTCGCGGTCGACGCCACGATCTTCGGCCGGCACCTGTTGTGCGCGAGCAAGACGTCGAACGCGGCCTCGTAGAGGCCGACTACGGTGCCCAGTGGACCGGAGATCAGGTGGAACTCGTCCTGAATGATCAATGAGGGTCCGGGGGTCTCACCTGAACCGAAGAAGACTCCGATCCGTTCGTTCCAAGCGGCTTGGGCGAACTTGTCGACCGTCCCGATCAGGAGCGTCGGGGGACGCACGTAAAGATCGTCGTCGACCGACGAGACCGGGAGGCCACTCCGGTGAAAAGAGCAGTTCGAATTCAGGCAGTTGACTCGGAAGGAGGAATTGTCGACGTAGTACCCCCAGGTCTCCTCGTCCTTGTCGTCTCCCGCCTCGATCCGCGTTCCGCACCAGGGGCATCGCGCGATCTGGAAGCTCTTCGTGGTTTGGACTCCCGCCCGCAGATCGGCTGCCAGTTCTCTTGCCTGAGTGAAGGAGTTCGGGCTGTTGTTCCCTCCGGTCCAGATCCCGATGCTGATCGGAATCGACCCGAGATCTTCACGGAATCGTCGCCGCAGCATCTCGCACGCGCAGATCAGCGTGGAGGCACGCTGGAACTGTTGCGCGGTGAGAAGCCGCAGCGTGTACCGGGTTATCACCGTCGTCCCGGCACCCTCGTCGCCTAACTGAAGTCTGCGATGGAAGATAGCGAACGCTGCGAGGGCGAGATAGGCCTCGGTCTTTCCGCCACCGGTCGGGAACCAGATCAGGTCCACCACGTCCGTATCCGCAGTCCTGGTCGCAGTTCCCTCCAGGCTGAGCAGAAGGAAGGCGAGCTGGAAGGGCCTCCAGCGATGTCGACGGCCCTGGTAGTCGTTCGGCATCACGCGTGCGGAACCCACCGGGTGGGACCCGCCCGCCAGATCGACCGAACGGCTGTGCACCATCTGCATCAGCATCGCCTCGTTCGCGAGCGCGAACGCACGACGAACAAACGGATCGGCGTCGATGGCCTGTACGCCGCGCCGCATCCGGCGACATGTCTTGTCGATCTTTCCCAGGAGTCGCTGCCTGGCGTTCTCCAGGTGCTGCGGGACCGGGCCACCGTTCGAACGCAACTCGGAGGCCCACAGCTCGTAGGACTCGACGAAACCATTGAGAGCGGCGACAACCAGGACAGGCTGGTCCACCACATTCAGGAGGAAGTCGAGGCCCAGGACGTCGCTGTCCCCAGCGACGTCGAAGCGTACTCCTGGCACTTTTTTGACCGGCAGGAAGGACGTCTCGAGGAACGGTGGATGCGGACTACCCTCGGTCCACATGACGGACACGCCGTGCCCGATGCCGTAGGTCGGTATGTTGCGGAACAGGATGTCGAGTTCCGCTTCCTCCTCGTCGACGTAGATGCGCGGGCGGCTCGGGTAGGCGACTATCTCGGTGCCAACGGGACTGCATCGCATGTACGCCTGGAAAAGACAGTCAGGTGTTCGTACCCTCGCCAGCCCCGTCACCTCTCGCCGGTTGACGAGGGTCACCGTGACGATGACGTGCTCGTCCCGCTCGTACCAGCGCACATTCAACGTCGCCGAGCCGCCGAAGACGGCAGTCTGGTCGGAATCGTTGCCAGCTTCAGGACGTGACACGCGCACCTTCTCGTGCTGCTGGGCCCTCTGCCAACGCTTGCCAGCCCCGTCGGTGTCCTCGTACTTCGCCGCGCTCACCTCGACGTCGACGGCTGAGGTGGACCCAGGCGTCATGAAGCTCATGCCCATGGAGCTCGGCTTGACCTGACTGGCCAGGGCGATGGGATCGTCGTCCCGCTCTTCACCGATGTTGCCCGGCACCTCGTCGACGATCTCGTGGGGATCGACGTCCGACTCATCGCCGTCGTTTCTGATCGGAAAGAGGATGCCACTCGTGTACCGGAACTGCGGGACCTCGGACAGCACTTCGCGCTCGCCTCCGACGGGCCCGATGAGCTGTGTCCGGAGGTAGTCGAGAAGCGTGGACCGGTCACCGGCGGGGACGGCTGGACTCTTCAACGTTCGCTCCCAGCGGGAATCGACTCCGTGGTGGCGGGAGTCACCGTGATGATCCAAAGACTGACACGGGCCCGGGTCATGCCGACGTACAGGTTGCTCGCTCCTGCGGGGCGACCAGCCCCTTCTGGCATCTCAAGAAGGACGAAGGGACTCTCCAGTCCCTTGAAGTCGCTGATCCTTGCGAACAGCATCCGGCCCGGCGGAGCCGCGCGCAGCCGTTCGAGATCGAGTACATCGACTCGATTGAGCCATCGGCGTGGGATGCGCCCGAAGACCGAGCTGTCGATGTCCGACGGGGACAACAGGACGATCTCGTGCGGTGAGATGCCTTCGGTCGCCAGACGATCAAGACGGTCGGCCACCAGCGAGGGGGCTCGCACCTCATCGGAGCGCGCCAGTTCAACCTCTGGCCCCTTCCCCGCCGTGGTCACACCGATGTCGGCACCCGTACGATCTCGGGTCGCATTGATGATCTCGTTGGTGTTACGGCAGTTGTCCATTAACGTAAAGTCAGCCGGACGGTACCCGCGAAGGCGCGACATAGCCGCTTCGTCGTAGGTCCCGACAAGACCACGCTGGTTGTTGGAGTCGAGGAACATCGCCCATCGACCGTCGCTCAGGCCGCCGATGAGAATCCTGTCCAGTCTGTCGAGATCCCGGAAGCTGATCAGATCCTGCGCCTCGTCAACCACCACGACATCGAAGGCGTTATCTTCGTCGGGAATCCGTGCTGACGACCTCGCCACCGCTTCGATCTCCGTAAGCTGGTTCCGGACAAAACCGGCGAGTATCTCGCTTCGGCAGGTGAAGAGGACTCGTTGGCCTGCCGCCGCGTGGCGACGACACATCTCCAGCGCGAGCATCGTCTTACCGGTTCCAGCTCCGCCTTCGTATATGATCCGGTTGTTGCGAGTGCTGGCATCCAGGGCGCGGTACTGTCTTTCTGTCAACGCGACGAACTCCTGTTCCGCCGTCCTGGTGACCTGCCGCAGCGTCGGCACGCGGTCGAATTCGGGCCGAAGGGCCGTGAGGTAACGGTCGACATCGTCCGTCGAAAGACCATCGCGACGGCCTGGTTTTGCCTGCCAGTAGGTGGAGACATCCGCGAACGCGGCACCAAGATCTTCGATCCGATCGCTGTCGATGATCGTCTGGGGAGCCCATTCGACGCTGTCGACGTCAAAAGTGCAGTTCGGAAGGACAACTGCCCAGCCAAACACGGTCCGCCGCACAAGCGAGTTGTCAACCTTCGCTTTGAGGAGCCGTTCGAGTGCGAACATCGCGGTTTGGGCCTGACGGAAGGGACTCTCGTTCAGTCTGTGGGAGCGCCCCCGGAGGTCGACCGTCTCCCAGGCCCCACGGTGCTGGGCAACAGCCCCGCCTTTGACCTCGAGTACCAGGATTCCCGACGGGCCGACCAGGAGAAAGTCGATCTCGGCGACGCGCTTCCGCGCGTGTTCGGGCAGGCTGAGGCTGTGCAGCGCGACACTCCACCGCCCATCTTCAATCGAACGAATCCGATTGAAGATTTCCCGCTCTGCCCGACTGGGAGTGTGTGATGGTTCGTCTGGGATCATCCTCATAGCGCTATTATTGCTCTGGCATGGTGGAGGTCTGCTGGGGAGGCCAGCAACGACCGAGGTTTCGTGGGCGCGTTGACGATTCGGTGCGCACGCAGGCGTGGAGGGGAAGTCCCGTTCGCGATCATGACCGAACAGCAGGATGCTGCCTACCGTCGAGACGGTGCGCCTCTGATGCGGGGCGACGAGCCGTAGCGTCCCCGGGTTGGCGCGGCGAAGCACGCGGATGGAGGCGAACGACTCGGAAGCCACTCGGAAGTCCAGTGCTTCCGAGTTCAGCTCCGGCATGGGCGGTTCGTCATAGGCATTACTGTGCGTAGCGGCATAGATCCTCGGCATGAGTGCCACGCCAAGGGATGATCTCCAATTCCGGGTCTGTGCGCCGGGCTGTCTGGTTGCTGATCAGGCTGGCCAGCTGATCTTTCAGCTCCAAGGGTTCGGCGGCGCCACACCAGCTACCAACGAGGCGGCGAATCATGGCATCGCAGGTCACCCTCGAGCGCGTGCGGCGCTGATCCGGGAGCTTTCATCTGGTCTCACCTTCGTCCTGAGACCAGATTTCGTCTCGGATCGCGGATATCACGGCGGGATCCATAATCGACTCGCGCGTCGCCTTCAGCGACAGGCGCACAGCCCGCCGATCAGCGTGCGGCGGTGTTACCGTCCGCATTCAGTTCTTCCGTTCGAGCTGATCCACTACGAGTGGAAACTCGGCCTTCACCAGAGCCGTCAGCTGGTCCCGCAGCGGCGGAAGCGACGCCGTCGCTATTCTCCAGACAATTGACCACTCGATCTCGACGTAGGCGTGAACGGCGAGATTGCGAAATCCTGACGCTGAGCGCCACGGCATGTCAGGCCAGCGATCGTGCACCTCGGGCGAAACCCATCCGGCGGCATCACTCGGCCACCGCTGGCAGTTGGCGGCTGTGTGCTTGCAGCGACCGGTCGTAGTCCTCGGCTGCGAGCTCCATCCGGATGCGTCGTATGTCGGCGGGGTCGGCTTCGCTGTGCCCGGCGATCGTGACCTGGCCCGCTCCGGTCCGCCGTTCTGTGTAGCCGCACGACGGTGCCGATGATCCGCGTGTTCTGCCCGCCGGTGTTCCCGCGGAATCTGCGAGCTCGCGCAGGGCTCTCGACCTCGGCGCCTCCCGCGCGTACCGTGGATATGCACGGACGGCCATGTCTGCGAGCTGGAGCCCCTCCACGCGGCTCGGTTGATCGATGCGACCACCGTGGCTGTCGAGCGCCCCCAGGCGATCCGACAGTCGGGGTCCGCCTGTAGCGCCGCTTCGTATCGCCGCAGCTTGGTGGTCTCGAACCGCACGATATGCGCGACCGTGTAGTCCAGAGTCGCGCCACGCGCCTGAGCGAGCCACGACAGTCGCTCCAGCAAGAACCTCAGCGTGTAAAGGTACGCGTACTCTTCGCTTGGCAGAACGTCAGAGAGATGTCTCTTGCATACTACGACGGTGGAGATCGTGAGCCATGGGAGCGCCCCGACCGTCCGCGCGACGTGAAGACGCGGGGAATGTCCCTTGAGATTCTGCCAGTGCAGAGTATCGCCCGGGCGTCGCTTGAGGTCGATACGGAGCTGAGCCAGCTCGGCGGCCATCGCCGGGAGGTGAGCGTCCGCGAGAATCACTGCGGACATGACGAAGTGGTCGGTCGACCTCGCAGTCACCGCGCGATCCCCCGCCTCGTCGATTTTTTCAGGGCGTCTCGGTGGGGTTGTCGGCGACGTCGAAGCGACGCACGTTGCGTAGTCGCCAGCGGTTGCCGACGGACACGAGGTCTCCCTCGGCCACCGCTGGCAGTTGGCGGCTGTGTGCGTGCAGTGCCCGGTCGTAGTCCTCGGCGGCGAGCTCCATCCGGATGCGTCGTATGCCGGCGGGGTCGGCTTCGTTGTGCCCGGCGATCGTGACCTGACCGGCTCCGGTCCGCTGTTCTCTGTGTAGCCGCACGACGGTGCCGATGATCCGGGTGTTCTGCCCGCCGGTGTTCCCGCGGAATCTGCGAGCGGCGCCGCCGAGCACCGGAATCATGTCGCGGGTGAACACCAGCGGCGGTGTCGTGCGTCGCACGGGTCGGGCCAACGCCCAGCCGAAAGTCATCTCAAAGGGATTGCCGGCCTGTCCGCCCATTCCGGCCAGCGCCTCGCACAGGTTGGCGCTCACTCCCCGCTGAACACCGGCGTCGAAGACGTGGAGATCTTCACCGGCAAGCACCCGGGTCGACGCTTCGTGAGCGGTCAGGACGGCTCGATACAACCCGAGCGACACACGACGTTCGAAGGGCTGCGTTGACTCCAGCACGGTTGACTCCAGCACGGTTGACGCCGGCTCGTCGCCTTCGGCTGCACCATCGGCCTCGGCCTCGGCATCGTCTTTGTTCTCGGCAGCTGGCAGTAGGGGCTGCTCGGGTACAAGCGGTGGTGGGACGGGGGTCAGAACGGACAGGACGAAACTGCCGACGGAGGTCGGGCCTATCCGGACTCCGCGCATAAACCGGCTGACCGCCGCGGGTTTCCGGCCCGATTGGACAGCCTGCGCCATGTCCGTGGCGACGGCGACCGCGACCGCCGCGAGGAGGTTTCGCGCGCCTTCGAACGCGGCAACGCCGTCGTCGATGGGAGTGGTGCCCGACGGAGTGTCCGGAAAGGTGCGGATGTACTGCACGTCCATGTCTACCGTGGACAGGTCCCGCCAGATGTCGAGCTCCGCCCGTCCCTCGACGGTCGACAGAACCTCCAGGAGGTCGGCGATCCGCGCACCGTAGTCGCGGACGCTGCCGTCCACGGGCAGCAGGGCTTCGAATTCGTCGCCGTCAGACCGGATCGTCCACACCCGCGCGCCCGCATACTCGCCGATACGCCGCCATCCTGTCGCCCCGAGATAGGTGGCGAGCTCGGACGGGGTGCGGGACGCGAGAAGATCACGACCCAGGATGTCGGCCCTCATGATGTCAGGATCCGCCGATCGGGCCGATCGGGCCGATCGGGCCGATCGAGCAGACTCTGCAGGGTCTGCCAACAGGCTCGCGAACTGCTGGAGTTCGAGCCAGCCGAGCCAGCCGAAGCGGCTTTGGTAAAATACCGCTCCCATGGGTGATGTAGAGCTACTCGATCAGGTACGTCGATTGCGCAGTGAGGGGAAGCCTCCGAAGGCGATCGCCCGCGCCCTTGGCGTGCCGCCCTCGGTCGTGGCCTCCCTGGTACGAGTCGTCGCTGCGGAGCGCGATGCCGTAGCGGGTGAACCGGAAGTCGCCGGTTGCTGGATCAACGTTGGTTGGAGCGCGGGACTCTCTGTTGACCAGTCACGGGGCTGGGCGGACGACAAAGCGGAAGCAGCATCGCAGGAAGACCTCGGCGGGCTGGTGAGTGTGCTGGTCGCCCGCAGGCATCGTTGGGACAAGGTATCGGTGTGTGGCTATCTGGCTGACGCCTACTGCCTGGGTGTCAAGAACGTCCGTGGCCCCGAAATCAAGAACGAACTGGATCTGCGGCAGTTCCTGCCGGACTACTACGTCGCCTACCCGCACGGATGGCAGGACGCGCCGATCGAGCTCGCTCGGCACATTGTGTTCGGCGCCGTCGAGTACGCCCGCGGCCTCGGCTTCGAGCCCCACGCCGACTTCGCACCGGCCGCCGACCACCTCGGTGCGTGGGAAGGGCCGTCAGCCATCACCTTCGGTAAGGACGGTAAGCCGTTCTATATCTCGGGTCCGCATGACAACCCCCGCGAGGTTATCAAGACGCTGGAACGCACAGTCGGCCCGCCGCCCAACTTCCACTACCTGGCCAGGCAGGAAGCACCGTTTGTCCCCACCAGTCAGGATCATCTCCTGTGACGAGTCGGCCTACCTGATCATCCAACCTGGAACGGCATGCGCAAGGACGCTGTCCTGGATGTACGCGTTGCTGCGGCTACGGGAACAGTTCGATGGGGCAGTTGGTGCCGGAGCCACGGGAGATGCGGGCATCACTGGTGACCAGGGCGCAGTCCAGAAACTCCGCAAGAGCGACGTAGAAAGCGTCGTATGCGCTGTAATTGGCACGCAGTTGCCACACCCGCGCGAGCTGCGCGGGTAATGGTGCGCGTTGGATGGGAATCCTGGCGAGTAACGACAGGGCGGTACGCGCTTGCTGTTCGGGTAGCTTGCCGCCGAGGGTCAATCCGCGCAGGACCGAGAGGACTTCGGCATCGACAAGGCTCGGAGCGCTGAGGGTTTCACCACGGAGCCGTTCGCGTACCGCCTCGGCCGATGAGCTTTTCTCGATAAGGATCTTGACGAGAGCGCTGGCGTCGATGACGATCAACGGGTGGACCGGCCACGGTCCAGTTCGGTGAGGATGTCATGGGTGGTCACTGACGCCGCCGCGCTGGCCTGTGCGTGGTTCAGGACATCCTCGAGCGTCGGTTGCTGGGCGTCATGGACCAGCTTGCCCAGCAGGTAGTCCTGCAGGGACTGTCGGGCGCGCAGCGCGCGCTGCTTGTACGTCAGGTACACCTCGTCGGGGATGTTCCTGATCTGAATCGTCGCCACTGCGCCATAGTAGCGCGTATGCGCTTCCGTAGCGCTTAGAGCGACCGGCAATAGGGACGCGGCGCCGCGGGGCTGGGGCGCGTACCTCGCCACATCGCTCCCCGTCCAGCCGTTCGGTAGCGGGACTATGCGCCCGGATGCCGCCAGTCTCACGGGCCGAAATCTGCCGGATCCGCCCGCATTACCGGAGTCGACCGGTAACGTCCTGGCTGCCGGGCTGTGACGGTCCGGGAGGTTCGAGCCGGGTGAAGAGGGGTTCCGAGTGGAGAGCGTGCAGGCCACCGAGTTCGGGCCGTTGGCGGCGCTGGCCGGGGAGTGGGAGGGCGACGAAGGTCTGGACGTGGCCTTCTCGAACGCCGAGGGCCGCATCGTCGAGACACCGTTCCGCGAGCGCATGTCGCTCAAGCCGTTTGGCCCGGTGGAGAACGGCCCACAGGTGCTGTACGGCCTGGACTACCGCACCGCCGCGTGGCGCGCCGGGCAGGAGAACCCCTTCCACACCGAGCTCGGCTACTGGCTGTGGGATGCCGTTGCCGGCCAGGTGATGCGGTGCTTCACCGTGCCCCGCGGCCAGAGTGTGCTGGCCGGCGGCACTGCGGCGCCGGACGCGACCACCTTCACCATGCGGGCGGAGGTGGAGTCGGAGACCTACGGCATCCTGTCCAACCTCTACCTGGCGAAGGCCGCCCGCACGACCGGCTTCGAGGTCACGGTGACGGTGCAGGCCGACGGCGTCTTCGCCTACAGCGAGAAGACGTTGATCACCCATGCCCGGCTGGATGGCGTGGTCGAGCACACCGATCGCAACGTGCTGCGCCGCATCGCAGGCTGACCGGGAATCGCGGGCTGACTGGGATGGTCCTGCGACAGCGGCCCGCATCCCCCCGGTGGGGCCGGCGGCGTGGCGCGATCGTCGCCTTCTTCCGTCGCCGTCGTATCGAACAGCTCCTTGATGACCCGTACGCCCTCGGTGTCGGTCCGGACATTGCCGATCAGGAGATCATGCGCCAGGCTCGCCGGTGACCGTCCCAGTCGCTTCCGGTCAGCGAGGTCATTGCCGACCGGGCGCGTGATGTCCAGATCCGGATGGCCGCCTGAGCAGCCCGACCAGTGGGAACGCTCCGCACGAACGGACGGGATGGACTGTGTCCAACGAGGCTTTCGAGGACGGCGACAAGCCGGACCCGACCGTGATTGTGACTCGACAGGACTTCGCCCGGACGCTTTCCGCCGTCAAGGAGCGTGCCGGGCTGACGGTTCGGGACGTGGCCAAGGCTGTCGATGTTCCCGTCGGTACGGTTGGTGGCTATTTCAGCGGGCGTCATTTACCGGGTGTGAAACCACCGACGCTGCTGTCCGACATTCTGCGGGTCTGTGGTGTGACCGACCCGGTTGAGGTCACGGAGTGGGTGAATGCCCTCAACCGGGTCCGGCGAGCGCCGGGGAGACGGCCGGCAGGGGCTCCCGTTCCGTACCGTGGGTTGGCAAGTTTTCAGCCGGAAGACGCGGAATGGTTCTACGGCCGGGAGACGCTGACCGAGACGCTCGTGGCGCGGCTCACCGAGCGGCCCGGATCCGGGCTGCTCATGGTGGTGGGCCCATCGGGATCCGGGAAGTCCTCGCTGCTGCGCGCCGGTCTTATCCCCGTCATCCAGGCTGGCGAGCTGGTGGCGGGTTCAGAACAGTGGACACGCATACTTTTTACTCCTGGTACGCGTCCGATTGATGATTTCGCTCGGCACCTTGCAGTCATCGCCGGCATATCGGAAGAGAAGGCGATCGCCGACATCCGGCGAGATCCGAAACACTCCAGGGAGCTTCTCCGCCAAGCGGTGAATGCCGTGACATCCGGGGGCATCGGCCCGGCCACGGACCTGCGGGCGCTCGTGGTAGTCGACCAGTTCGAGCAGATGTTCATCGAATGTGGGGACGAGGCAGAGCAGCGGATATTTATTTCGGCGCTACATGCGGCGGGCGCCGAAATCGACCCTGGTGATGCCGATAGCGGGACTCCGGATGATCACGGCGCGCTTGCCCCGGCGCTCGTCGTGTTGGGTATGCGCGCCGATTTCTACCCACATGCCATGCGTTTTCCGACCCTGACCGCGGCGTTGCAGGACGCTCAGCTCGCCGTTGGGCCGATGTCGGAGACCGAACTTCGTCGTGCCATAGTCGAGCCTGCCCACAAGGCGAAGATCGAAATCGAAGAAGGCCTTGTCGAACTGCTTCTTCGTGATCTGGCCACGTCATCCCGTGACGCCACCGCCGCGCACGATCCGGGAGCGCTCCCGCTGCTGTCGCACGCGTTGCTCTCCACCTGGCAGCGTGGGTCACGGGGTACCCTGACCATTGCGGACTATCAGGCGATCGGTGGCATCCGGGGCGCTGTCGCCGACACGGCCGAAGACGTCTACACGTCCTTCGACAAACCGCAGCAGGACATCACCCGTAAGATCTTCCTTCGCCTTATCCATATTGATGACAGCACTGTCGACATTCGCCGCCGGGTCCGGACCCCTGAACTCCTCGATGATCGAACCGACAGTGACACCGCCGGGCTCGTGCAGCTCGTCCTCGACGGGTTTATTGAACGGCGTCTGCTCACGGTCGACGCGGACACGGTTGAGATCACTCATGATGCCCTGCTGCACGCCTGGCCGCGGTTACGCGACTGGTTGAACTCCGACCGGGCCGGCCTCCAGACGCACCGGCAGTTGACCTTTGCCGCTCAGTCCTGGGATGATCTCGGCCGCGACTCCACCGCGCTTTACCGCGGGACGCGACTGGCCGTCGCCGGCGAGTGGGCGGCTGATCCACGGCACTATGCCGACCTCAATCCACTGGAGCGCGAATTTCTGGACGCGAGCAGCCGGCAAGAAATGGCGGAACGGCGGCTCGAACGACGCCGTACACACCGGTTATACAAGTTGCTTGCCGCATTGAGCGTGTTGCTCGTCCTCGCCGGTGTACTGACCGGATACTCCGTCCAGCAGCGGGCGGAAGCCAACAGCCAACGTGACCTCGCCATCTCCCGCGAGGTTTCGATCAAGGCGAATCGGATACGTGACAGCGACCCGGATCTGGCCATGCAACTGTCGCTCGCCGCCTTTCGGATCGCGCCGACGGAAGAGGCCCGCGCCAGCCTTCTCGACTCGTCCGCCACCCCACCGGTGACCCGGATACTCGGCTTTCCCGGGGTGATGCAGACGATCGCGGTCGCCCGTGACGGGACACTGATGGCGGCAGCCGGCGCCGACCGGACCATACGCTTGTGGAGCCTGGCAGCGCCAGGCCGACCGGTCCCACTCGGGGCGCCGTTGACCGGCCATACGGACACCGTCTACTCCATCGCGTTCAGCCCGGATGGGCGCATTCTCGTCTCGGGTAGTGGTGACAAGACGCTGCGCCTGTGGGATGTGGCCGATCCCGACAGGCCGCGGCCGCTGGGCCCGCTGCCAACCGGAAGTCCCACCAACACGGTTTACTCGGTGGCGTTCAGCCCGGATGGGCGCACGCTCGCCGCGGGCAGCGCGGACAACACCATCCGGCTCTGGGACGTGAGCAACCTCGACAACCGTGGCCAGCCGGTGCCGCTCATCGCGGAAGTGACTGGAATGCGCGGCTACGTCCAATCGGTGGCGTTCAGTCCTGACGGGCATACTCTCGCCGCGGGCAGTGCCGATAAAACTGTACGGCTGTGGGATGTCACCAAACCCGTACAGCCGATTCCACTGGGCGAGCCGCTCACCGGTCCGACGAAGACAGTGTTCACCGTGGCTTTCAGTCCTGACGGGCGCACTCTCGCGGCCGGTAGCGCCGACCGGACAGTGTGGACGTGGAATATCACGACTCCCCGTATTCCGACGCCGCTGGGCCCGCCGCTGGCGGACGCGACCGGATGGGTGAATGCTGTGGCGTTCAGCCCGGACGGCCGATTTCTCGCCGCGGGCAGTTCCGACGACACGGTCAAGGTCTGGGATCTCGCCACCCGGCGCCTGTCAACCGTCCTGCGCCATCCGGGGCCGGTGACGGCAATCGTGTTCCGCACCGACCACACCATTGCGACAGCCGCCGCGGACGGCGTGGCGCGAGTGTGGGCCGTACCCGGTCCTGTAATTATCAGTCCTACCGATGTGGTTAACGTGGGATTCACCCCGGACGGCCACTCTTTGGCCGTGGCCGGCAGCAGCGCCGCCAACTCCCTCGGCTTGTGGGACATCAGTGACCCGGTCCGGCCGTTGCTACGCGGTCAGCCGGTGACGGGTCCGCCTGAGCACGGCCCGTTCTCGGGGTCACTGGCGGTTGCACCGGATGGGCACATCGTAGCCGTCGGTGGGAGTGACGGCACCGTGCATCTGTGGAATACCAGCGATCCGCAGCAGCTGGTGCTGCTCGGTCCGCCGCTGACCGGCCCCACCCAGACCTCTCAATCGATCGCATTCAGCCCCGACGGACGCATCGTCGCCGCGGGTGGCAATGACAGCACCGTGTGGTTGTGGGACATCAGTCAGCCATCGCATCCACGGCACCTCGTCACGCTTACCGGGCCTGGCAACTTCGTGTACTCGGTGGCGTTCAGCCCGAACGGGCGCACCCTCGCCGCCGGCAGCGTCGATCAGACTGTTCGGCTCTGGGACGTCACCGACCCGCAGCACCCGGCCGTTCTGGGCCTGCCGCTGACTGGACCGGCCAGTTACGTGTATTCGATCACTTTCAGTCCGGATGGGCGTACCCTCGCCGCGGGTAGCGCGGATAAGACAGTCTGGTTGTGGAACGTGACCGAGCCTGGGCATCCGCTGCATCTGGCCACGCTGGCCGGGCCGAGTAACTACGTGTATTCCGTGGCGTTCAGCCCGGACGGCCGTACTCTCGCCGCCGGAAGTTCGGACAAGACGGTGTGGCTCTGGGATACGACCCGCCCTGGGCGGCCGCAGCATCTGGCCACGTTGACCTCGCCCGCAGCGGCGATCTATTCGGTGGCATTCAATTCCAACGGGATGCTGGCGGCCGGCAGCGAGGACCACACCATCCGGCTGTGGGCGACCGACCCGGACCGTGTCGCCGCCTCGATCTGCTCGACCGTCGGAGATCCGATCACTTCTGCCGAGTGGCAGCAGTACATCCCGGGGAAGCCGTACCAGCTGCCGTGCCGCAGGAGTCGCTGAGCCCCATAGCGCCCAGGGGGTCTCGGCCTCCGGCGACACGAAAAACCATGATTGCGCCGCCTTTGGCCTTCTAGTTGATCTCACGCGCGGCTGTGCGGACTTGTACGGGCATTCGCCGTCGCCTGTCCCGCATGTCCAGTCGGTCGTTCACTGGTCCACAGCACCCCGAGTCGCGGCCGGGACCCGCGGTGCCGTGGACCCGGTGAGGCAAACAGGTCTCCCGGGATCCCCGCCGATGATCCTGATCGCAAGGGGGGAGATCCGATGGACTCCGAGTGACCGCGACTCCAGCGTGGGCCGTGAAGGGTAAGGACGGAGCGGGCCACGAACACGGCCAGATACCCGATCATGAAGTCCGATCGCCGACCTCCATAGTTGTTTTACGATAGTCAGATCGTTGTCTTTTGGACGCGGTACGGTAAGCGTGTCGATTGACGAGCGGTCCCGTGTCATTCTTTTGGCATTTTCCCGGGCAAGATGTCAGCTTGATCTGGCAAATACGCCTAGCCAACGACGACTGGGTCTGCAATCCTCTTTTACTGCGACGGTCGTGACGACGCGGCTGATGGGGGGCTATACGGAGATGAACGACATTGATCAGGCGATCATGGAGCTACGTGAGCTTCGGCGTGGACGGGGTCTCCTTGCCGATGACGTTCACACCCGTGTGGGGCCGCGTCTCCGACTGGCTTGCAGCATTGCCCAGGATGATCGTCCGTCGGTTGTGCGGCGGAAGTTGGTCCTGGGTCTCACCGAGCGCTGCAGCCGGCTACCTTCCGACCTTCGCCGGGCCGTCCTCGCGGCGTTGGCACTACATGAGGCGACAGATCAGAAGTTTCTCCACGAACGGATGGCCTGGCTCGCAGCCCAGTTCGACCGTGACCCCCGCACAGCACGCCGCCGGATGGACGAGGGTTTCCGGGTGCTCGCTGAACGACTCGGCTGTGCGGACGATCTTCCACTGGAGGCCTATAACGAGTACGTGCCCGACGGGTGGTATGTGGAGTCGTTGAAGTCGACATTCCGTTTCGATCTTGAAATTCCCAAACTGGTCGAGGAGCGCCTTATCGTGGCGACCGTCGACGAGTTGGACGAGATCACGGCTTCGCTGAGTGTACGGCGTGAAATAGCTCGTGGTGACGCCGAACACGAGATCCACGCTGAGATGGTCCATGGCGGTGAAATCACCGAATCCCGCCGCCCGGGCCATGACTACGCTCGGTTCATCATTCGCCTGCCGCGGCCGCTCAAACTAGGCGAGCGCCACGAGTATTCGGTGGAGTTCACCGCATACCCTCGGGAGCGACTCCGACCGTATTATCTCCTGACCCCGCTGCGCCGTTTTGATCACTTCAGCCTCAAGGTCAGGTTCGATGGCGGACGGCAGCCCGACAAGCTGTGGCGGCTGAATGGTGTTCATCCGAGAATAGCGGACGAGTTCACACCGAACGGAGATCTGCTGGACGTCGACTCGATCGGCGAGGTCCAGGCGGAGTTCTTCGGTCTCCGCCAGGGACTGCGGTACGGAGTGCAGTGGGCCTGTTGATCGATTAAGACTCGACTCAAGAAATGGCCGTGCGAACTCGTCCGGTCAGGTATGGATAAAGGTACGGCAGTTGTTCCAAATTCAGAAACATCCGCAATTTTTCGGGGGGAACATGAATAGCAAGAAACGTGTGGGGCTCGCAGCGCTCGCCGTCGTAGTTACGGCGGGAATCCTGACCGTTGGTGCTGCGGTATTTACCACTGCTGCAAATGCCGCAAATGCTGTAAGCGCGACGATCTGCTCGGCATCCGACACCGACTTCAGCTGCGATACCACCGGCTATCAGGGGCAGGCCGCTTGGAAGCAGTTCGTTGGACCGCACAACTGCACGAACTATGTCGCATGGCGGTTGTCGCGGAACGGTGTGCCCGAGCCAGACTACCTGCTTGGGAACGCTGGAGCCTGGGACGACAATGCTCGTGCTGGCGGGGTGCGGGTCGACAAGACGCCGGCAGTCGGTTCGGTGGCCCAGTGGGATCCAGGAGTAGACGGCGCTAGTTCGAGCGGTCACGTGGCCTATGTACAGGAAGTAGGAACGGACTCCATCGTCATTGCCGAAGACAACTACGTTAGCGGCCCGCTTCAGATCAAGAGAATTGATCGGGGCGCCGGCTGGCACGCCAACTTCATTCACTTCGGGGACTTGACCGCCTTTCCTGCCGAGAATGTCCGGTTCACCCGTAACGGCACGGGCGCGCAGTACCTGTCGATACGCGGCGCCGCGTTGCCGATCAGCTACGGTGACGCGGTCGCGTTCGACGCCGAGGGAAACCGGTCGGTCGCGGTGTACTCCGGTGCGCTGCCGGCCGCGGTGTTGCCGAACAACACGGTGATTCGTCCGGTTGGTCGGTCGGCGC